>CAYNBK010000024.1:0-9459 GCA_964395485.1 uncultured Pseudomonadales bacterium | reverse complement strand
CAACTCGATTGCTCAAGCTGTCCAAAGCGGCCATTAAAAAAGCAATCGATTAGGTTGGCAACAATTACAATATACTAACTTTATCAAAGAAAAACAATGGTATTGAAAACGAAGTTTTCAGGAAGTCAATCTATCGGGCGATTTGAGGGACGATTGCCTTATCAGTAATGAATTTCACGAATGTATGAGACGGATCTTGTCCTTCTTTTGTTAAAAAATGCATTCTTGCATATGAAGTTTCATACATATAATCAATTCCTGGATATCTAGCATTACCATGGTATTCTTTGCTTTCTTTTCTTTTTGCTAGCCATATTTGAACCATGTCCGTGTACTGGCCACCTTTCCTTTTTAATCCCTCTAATACATAAGGGCCATACGTCCAATAAATGAAAGCATCAGATCCATCGCGTGAACTAGGAATTTTTCCATAGGATTCTGGGTGCCTTAAAACATCCATAGCAAAATTCTCACAACTTGGCGCACCTTCATGGGTTAGTAATCGGGAAACATGAGGAAGAACTTTTAGAGTATCAGGTTTATCAATAAAATCTGGTGTAATTAAAGTTGCAATTTCATCTCTACGAGGGTGCATTGCAACAACCGCACCAAGTCGTCCCAATTTTGAAACACCTCCCTTTGTGCCAAACCTTCTCAAGTGTAAATGATCTTGAGAATCTAACCAATTTTCCGCTTCACCCGGTAGATATTCTTTAGCCATAAAATCCGAACCTCTTAACATATCTTTATGCAAATGGCCTGCTAAAAATGCAACCGCTGATTGAAGATCCTCCAAATTTTCAGCGTTGGGACGAGTAAAAACTGAAGGATCTTGATCTAAGGCAAGGGCTAAATCCCGAAAAACGCCTTGCAATTCAGGTTTATCTTTAAATAGTTCTGGTGTGGGATTTGGTCTTGGTTGTTCAAAAGTATCCATATTATGCTAGAATTGTACCAGATTGTTGTGTTATTTTTCATTGCTCGGTTTCCACCGAGCAAAAATCGCGCGCGCAAAAAAATAACGGAAGCGCGGCGGGTGGGAGCGCCGCGCAACATTGCGAGCCGAGCGGAGCGAGGCGAGCTAACCCAATTCTTTGAAATACGTTCGAATTTTGTCAAAAACGTTCACAGATAATCACGAAATTTTCTTAAACGCTTTTTCGCCAATTTTTTTGGCCTGGTCTAAAATAAACTTTTCTACTTTATCCAGATCATGATATTTTCCGATCAGAGGATCATCTTTCATTTTTTTAACTTGCATCATATTTGTACCTAACTGAATTCTGTCAATATGCCAGTCAAATTTTAATCTGGCTTTGAAAAGTAGATCTTCAAAACTCCATTTAGTTTTTTTTACAATGTAATAAAGATCAAAAAAATCTCTGCCTCTTGCCTGCTGTGAAATAGTAAAAACTTTGTTTACTGCTATATCAAGCAGACTATCTATTTTAATATGCTTTAATACTGGTTGTTTATCAATTGGCGTAAAGGGAAAATAGGTAAACTCTACTTTTAAAAAGGAATTTTCTGCAAAGATAAGCTGAAAAATGTTGCGGTTAAATGCCTGTTGAAAATCAAATTCTTTAAAGTCGAGATAAGTTTTAGCTTTTTTTATATAAGGCGTTATCGACTGTGGAACAAAGTCCTCTTCGCAGAAAAAATCCAAATCAATAGAACGGCGGTGGTGTAAATAATATTCAGATAAAGCCGTTCCCCCGGTAAAATAAAACTTCTGATTTAATTTTTTTTCCCCTGAAAAATAGCCTAAAAACTTTCTTTGATTTTTGTCTAGATACGATTTGGCCATAATAAAAAATGAAGATATTCTTTTTTTCGCGCGTCTATGTCTAGAACCAAAAAATGCTTTTTCAATAGTTTTTTATCTATCTTTTCATTGCCGGCGCCAAAATTTATCATTTGCTCCAGCTTCCATTTTTCAAATAATTGCGAGGTCTTTTTTAATCTGGCTGTATCTGTACTCCAATTGTACATAATACTTATATTTTAACAAAAATGCCTAGAAAAACAAGGATCGGCCCCAGGACTCAGGATAAGAACCAATATAAAACCATGGATAATATCCAATTCCATTTTACCTTTTTTGAAAATTGCGTTTTTTAATGGCGTAATCAGGCATAAAGATGCAGTTTTTAACTGTATCCAATTAGTGGCGCCATTTAAGTATAAAAACTTTTTTAAAATTGTTTGTTCAAACCAACAGAAGAAAGACTTGCTTTTAGTGGGAAAAAAATAATACAGACATTCCTGGTTTTAAAACTTAAAGTTTTAGTAGTTTTTGTAATAAACGATTTTTGCCTCTGTTTTTAAACTGCTGATATAGTCGTTTACTTTTGTTGATGTTTGTTCTTGTTTTAGTTGTGCTTTTATATCATCCTTAACAGTTTCAAACTCCTGGTCGGGAAAATAAGTGCTGTTTTCATCAAAATATTTCTGTGCTTCTTCATCGCTTATCGTTAACTCCGTTCCTACCAGCTTTTCCAGCATCCTTTGTACTTTAATCTGGTTTTTCAAATCCACGGCGTTTGTCCCCTGGCTGGCCATCAGCTGGTTGAAATCCTGCCCTTGACCGCTAAATTGGGCTTCGATACTGGCATACTGAGAGTCTATTTCTTCTGGTGATACAGTTATATTTTGTTTGCCAGCCTCCTGCTCTATCAGTTTTTGGGTCAGCATGGAGTCGAGCGCACTTTTTCCGGCTTTGTTTTCCAGCTCTTTTACGAGAGTATAGCGCCAGATGGGAGAACCGTTTACAGTGGCAACTACCAGCTGGGTTTTTAGTAAGTAGCCCAAGCAAAAAAGGATGAGAATTACTATCAAAATCTGTATCTTATAGTTTTTCAAATACTTAATTAATTTGTTTTGCTGGCTTGCTTTTTCGATAGACTCTTTATTAATACTTATTGTTGATTTTTTCATAAAAATATTATATCGCGTATAAATAAATAATACCAGCGCAAATTTTTCATAATATATACGCTATTGTTCTAGGGCTTCCTTTTTGATAAAATTGGCTAAATATTAAAAAAAGGAATTGATGCTAATTTTACAAATAATTTATTTAATCATATCAATTGTTCTTATTGTTTTGATTTTACTACAGTCCAAAGGTGTAGGACTTAGCGCCGCCTTTGGCGGATCAGACTTTCATTCTTCCCGCCGTGGTGCAGAAAAAATTTTTTTTATCGCTACTATTTTTTTAGCCGTATCTTTTGTTGCTCTGTCTATTTTAAATCTTATATACTAGTTTTTTGCCATGAAGATTATTTCCAAAAAGATCAGACTTTTTTTCTGGCTGATAAACGGCTTCATTCAAAAACAAAAAAAAGCCCTGATTATTTCTATTATTATTGGTATTGCTCTTTTTCTTGCCATTAGATTTTTTGTACCATTTTTGGGAGAGCTTAATATTGGGCGAAAAAAGACAAGAATCGGACTTGTCGGAAATTTTCAGTCGGATAACCTGCCGGATGAAATTAAAGAGAAACTGAGCTATGGTTTGGTAAAAACAACTTCCGATGGACTATACCAGAATAAAGCCATTTCCTCGTTGGATGTCAGCCAGGATTTTAAAAATTATCATATTTTTTTAAAACCGGGCTTAATGTGGTCAGATGGTAGTGAGGTAGAAAGCGACCAGATAAAATTTAATATAGAGGGAGTAGACATCAGCTATCCGTCAAAAAGTGAGATTAATTTTTCCCTGAAAGAGCCCTTTGCCCCATTTTTAACACTATTGGACAAGCCCATTTTCAGACAAGGACTAGTCGGATTTGGAGATTTTAAATTAAAAAAAATCGAGTTTGAAAACCAGCTTATCAAGAGCATTGATATTTTTAACAGCAAAGAGGAGCTCAATTATAGTTTTTATCCAAATCTTACTTATATTATTCATGCTTTTCGTTTGGGTGAAATAGACCAGTTTACCAGCATTTATAAAAACTTACTTGATCCTAATATCGACAAGCTAAGTATCGCTCAAAACGAAGAAAAAAACACTTACTTAGCCTTGTTTTTTAACACTGACAGCAACAGCTTTTTTGCTGACAAAAGCATACGTCAGGCATTTACTTATGCTATAAAGGACAAGTCTTTTGGAAATACTCGCTGTTTGACCAGCATCCCAAAAGACAGTTTTGCCTACTCGGACTCTGTCAAAGACTATGCCCTTGATTCTGTCAAAGCCAATGAATTTGTAAGCGGGATAGAAAAAGATAAACAAAAAATTATTCTTTCAACTACTGAGGAATATCTGGATAGTGCCGAAAAAATAAAAAACGACTGGCAGGAAGTTCTTGGTTTTCAAGTAGAAGTAAAGCTTATCAATGTTATTGATGACAGCTATCAGGTTCTATTACTGCCCCAAACTGTCCCCCTGGACCCGGACCAGTATATCTTTTGGCATTCACAGGGCAGTGCCAATATCAGCCATTTTAAGAGTCCAAAAGTAGACAAGCTTCTGGAGGACGGACGCATCCAGCCGGATTTGGCCAAAAGAAAGGATTACTATATAGATTTTCAAAAAGTCCTATCCGAAGAAGTTCCTGCTGTATTTTTGTTTTATCTAAGAGACTACACTTATGCCCGTAACTGAGATCACCTTTTAAGTAGTTTTACAATCCAAAAAGTAAAACCAGATATTAAAACAAAAGCCATCGTCGGCGGCCAGGGATATTTTTTGGGTAGATAAATATATATGGGCTGAAAATCAATTTCCACTTCTCCGCTGGCTAAACTGCTCTTATACTGCAAAACTGTCTTACTTCCGGCAAAATAATTTTTATTTTTTACAACAAAGGTTAGCTCTTTTTCCATAAATGGAGCCAAAAAATCAAGCTTGATATTTGACGGCGAAACAAACTTTAGCTTGTCTGAAGAAAAAGAAATATCATAGTCGTAAATAGCAGTACTACCGTTATTTTTTATCCGCAGTTTTACTATAAAAGGGAAACCGGACCAGGCTAAAATATTTTGATCAAATTCAAAGTTTAGGGCTCTTGACGGTTTAAATTCTTTGGCGAAATTTATTTCTATGCTTTTTTTTGTATTTTCCGTTTTGTAAGACCCTGCCGGAGGCGGATAATCGCTTTTAAAGCCGTGAAAAACAAAAGCAATCCGGTTTATATCATGGTTGTCAAAATAATCAATGCCGCCGGTAGTATTGGCCCATGTGGGATCTACATCTACCCAAATATGTTTTTCGCTGTCAAAATACTGCGGCCAGGCATGCAGTATGTCGTTATCAATGCCGAGCGGTCTTAAGGCAGGATTGTTTGTAACTGCATATCCGTTTACTTCGCGGGCGGATATGCCAAGAGATCGGGAAAGCGCGATAAACAGGTCGGTAAACTCCATGCAGACTGCCTGGTTGGGATTGGTCAGCGCCCAGAGTGCACCCTGCCTTTCCGGGTTTTTCTCTACCCTATTAAAGTTATAATGCAGATAGCTGTTAACAAAATTGTAGACATCTTTTGGTCCTTTTAGGCTAGATGCCGCCGAAGTGACTTCCTGGCTATCTATTTCCCAGTATTTTTGCGGATCAAGGTATTCAGCTGCTTGGCGGTTTAAAAACTGCTCTGCGTTAGCTTTATATTCGGTTTCAACTTGGCCCTCAGCCAAGATTTCAAGAGAACCCTCTTTGGGGATTATATAACTGGCCATCCAATTGGCGTCTTGGTCAAGATATATATTTTTAGCAGGCGGGGTTAATTTTGTGTAACTTAGCTTTTGATAAGTAGAATCCGGTATTAAAGCGATTTCTGTCTCCACCGCATATGACCGCGGATTTTCCAGCTCATAATTCAGTTTAAAATCAAAATACTGTTTATCTCCGAAAAAAGCAATAACAGAGCTTTCAAATATATCTTTATCTTTAAATTTATAAAAAATATAGCCCTTGCTGACTATTTCTTCTGCCGGATTGGGAGACATAAAACTGGCCTTGCCGAACTTTTCCGGAATAGCCAGGGTGGCAGTAAATGCATTTATGTTTTGGTTGGTTTTGACCTGCGGTATGCCGACGGTCAGGACTTGTCCGTTTAAAACCGCATAGTCCAAAGACTTATAGTATAGAGTAAATTCCTGGCTTTTACTTTTACCTACCACTTTATCATTGAAAAAGACAGTTACTATAGTTTGGTTATTTTCTTGTTTTACCTGAACTTCAAGCTGTTTGTTTCCGCTGTAGGCACGGATATTAACAACCCTGGTAGTACCAAGGCTTAGGGTATAGGAGTTGGCATAAACATTCGGCAGCTTATTATCGAGGCGCATATGATGTTCTACCTCGGTCTCTATATCCTGATTTATTTTATACTGGCTATCATAAGAGATGAAAAACTCATCGGCCGCTCTGGCTTTGCTTTGGAAGAGAAAAAAGAATGCCAATAGAAAAATAAGCAGTTTTTGAATTAAATTAGATTGCCGCATATTTGATACAGTTTGTTCGTTAAAGTTTCGGTTGACAATTTCGTTTAATCTTTGCCATAATGATTTTATGGCAGTAGTATTATACGAAAAACAAAGACAGATTATTGAGTATATCGCCCAGTTTATTCAGCGTTATAACTCCTTTCCTACTTTAAAGGATATTGCCGAGGCTTTCAACCTCAATTCTCTGGCTACGGTCCATGAGCACCTTCAGCGCTTGGTCAAAAAAGGAGTACTGAAAAAGCGCAGGGGCTGGGGTAATGGTTTTGAATTGGTAGATGAGTATTTAACCTCATTTAGCGGCGGTGTACGCTTGCCGGTGTTGGGTATTATTGCCGCCGGCCAGCCGATCCAGCCCTTTACAGACCCTGACCAGACTATTGACGTCGCGCCTTCTATGATCTCAGCCAAATCACGCTCTTTTGTCCTGCAGGTAAAAGGTGAGAGCATGATTGAAGATGGCATTCTCGATGGCGATTATGTAGTCTGTGAAGAGGCTCCGCAGATAAAAAACGGCGATATTGTGGTGGCGCTGCTTGAAACCGGCTTGGTTACCTTAAAAAAGTTTTTCAAAGAGGCTACCCGTGTCCGCTTGGAGCCGGCCAACGCCAAGATGAGCCCTATCTATGCCACGCAGGTTCAAATCCAGGGCAAGGTAGTTGGTCTTATCCGCCGTTTTATCTACTAATACTATAACTGTGGCTCCATCTTTTTCCGCTGATGCTTCCGGTGTTTTTTCAATTTATGATAAACATAGTAAAAGGCCAATCCGGCAAAAATAAGCACGATCAGAAAATCAAATTTATGGAAATACCCCCCTAGCGTATTCCAGTTGTCGCCCAGTTTTTTACCTACCCAGGCGAGAGCAAAACTCCAGATAAGCGACCCGGTAAAAGTATAAACGGCAAAAGACTTAAAAGGCATTTTGGCTATTCCGGCCGGCAGGGATATAAAAGTCCTGACTACCGGCATGAGCCGGGAGGAAAAAGTGATGGCCGATCCGTATTTGCAAAACCAATGCTCTGCCTCATCCAGTTCGTACTCAAATACCAGTACAAACTTGCCGTATTTTTTGATAAGCGTCCTTACGGCACTCTCTCCGTACTTATAGCCGATCCAATATGCCAGGACAGATCCGAGAAGGCAGCCTACAGCTCCGGTCAAGGCCACCAAATATAGATTAAAATATCCCTCCGATACTAAAAAACCGGAAAAAGGCATAATTATTTCCGACGGCAGGGGTATACAGGCCGACTCAATGCCCATAGCCAGAACAATGCCAAAATAGCCGAGTTTGGAAATCATAAATATTACTATCCCGGCCAGTATTTCCAGTATATTTTCAATCATATTTCGAATTATTTATAAAACTCGAGGAGTTTGCTGATATCTATTTTGTCTATTTTTTGTTTAACAAGCGGGCCTTGTTGCAGTGTGCTTACTTCCACATGGTAAGCCGGCCTTTTATCAGCATAAAATAGTCCGATTGGCAGTTTGTCTTCCCTTACTGCCAGTTCTTTGGCTTTTTCCAGACTCAAAGGACCGTTGAACTCCTCTACTATGTTCTGGTACCAGGCGATTGTTTGGTCTTTGTTGAAAGTAACGCAGGGCTGCAATACATCGACAAAGGAGAACCCCTTAAAGACAATCGCTTTTTTTATTATGTCTTTTAGATGGGCTGGCTTTAGCGCAGATGATCTGGCCACAAAACCAGGTCTGCAGGAAAGGACAAACTCTATCGGTCTTATGGCTTCCTCTATCACTCCTTCCGGGGTGGATGGTGTTTTGGTGCCCTTTGGCGTAGTTGGTGCATACTGTCCGGTAGTGAGAGAGTATCGGTAGTTATTATGGTGAATGACAGTGATATTGTGGTTCCCGCGGATCAAATTCATCAGGTGGGTGGTGGCCTCCCCAAAAAGTCCGCCGTCTCCGACGATGGCAATTACGGTCAAATCATGGTTGGCCAGCTTTATGCCTGCCGCCGGCGGCAAAGCCCGCCCGTGCAGGGCATGGAAAACATAAGTGTTGTAAAAATCCGCGCTGTTGCCGGCACAGCCAACATCACAAACCAATACCACATTCTCCCTGGGCAGTTTTAGCTCTGCCATGGTTTGTTTTAAAGCAGTAAAAATTCCAAAGTTCCCGCAACCCGGGCACCAAGTCGGTTTTATATGGCTAGTATAATCTATATTTTCCATGTTTTTAAAATCTAATTATCTAAACATCTAAAACTCTTTAACTCTAGCTAGTATTTCTTCCGGATAAAATGGTTTCCCGTCGTATTTGAGCAGTTTGTCTTGTATTTCCAGTTTTAGCTCCTGTTTAATCAGTTTTCCCAGCTGGGCTTCGCTGTTGCCCTCTACCAGAAGAACCCGGTCACAGCTTTTTAAAAATCTATTTACCTGTTTTGTGGGAAAAGGCCAAAGCCAGGAAAGATGCATCAGTTTAATATTTTTCTTTGTTTTGATCGCTTCCATTGCCGGTCCCAGAGTAGAGCCCCAGCACAAAATTCCATTTTTAGCCTCTTTATCCCCTGCTTCCAGCTGGGCTGGTATTATTTGGACAAGGGCTTTCATTTTGGCTGCTCTTTTGTCCATTTGCTCTACCCTATCGCTGGCCATTTCAGTCCCAAAGCTGTTGCTTGAGTGCTCATAAGAGTTGCAGGCATAAGATCCGTTTTTTTGTCCCGGAAGAGTTCTTGGAGAAATACCGTTACTGTTGACCTTGTATCTTAAAAAGTTTTTGCCGGGATTATTTTCCAAAGAATATCTTTTATGCTTATAAATTTTCTCAAACTCCGGACAAGTTGCAATAGATTCGGAAATATACTTGTCTACCAAAACAACTACCGGCATCTGATATTCTTCTGCCAGTTGGAGAGAAAGGGCAGTCAAGGCAAAGGCTTGTTCTGGGCTGCCCGGAGCCAGGACGATACGGGGAAATTCATCCTGCGAGGCATTTATAACAAAAAGCAAATCTCCCTGCGCTGTCCAGGTTGGCATTCCCAGTGCC
>CAYNBK010000023.1:0-9932 GCA_964395485.1 uncultured Pseudomonadales bacterium | reverse complement strand
GAAAATCAAATTATTTTCAAAAAGTGGTAAATTTGATTTGCGCTTACTATAGTTATAAGCAAGCTGAGGATTTAATAGCTCAACTTAATGCTCTTAAAAAAATAAACCCAAATGCTCTTATAGATAACCAAAAGAATAAAGTAATTGATAAAAATGCTTACTATAAAAGGATTAAACAAATAATAGCTAAGGTGGATACTTTAATAGCCTTTCAAGTAAATAAAAGCGAAGGTACACAATATACAATTGATATGGCTAAACAAAAAGGAATACTAATCAAGAAATATTCTTATAAAATAAACTGACTATGCTTAAACTATAATTTGTTATTGAAAAAAATCTCACACAAACTCAAAAACAAGCCATAAGACAGCTTCAAAAATAATGTTTTTGATCCTTGACAACAATATACAGAATATATACAATGTATGTATTATGAACAAGACAACGATAATAAACATTAGAACCAATAGTATTGTTAAAAATCAAGCTAGAGAGCTGGCAGACAAATTAGGCCTGAGCTTAAGTTCTATTGTTAACGCCTATCTTCGGCAATTTATCAGGACTAGATCGGTTTCTTTCAGCTTAGGGGAGCAACCCTCTGAGTTTTTATTGAAAGCCTTAGTGCAATCTAAAAAGGACATAGGGGGTGGTTATACTTCTCCTGTATTTGACAATACTGAGGATGCCGATAAATGGCTAGATAATCCAAAGGCAAAATATGCGAATCAAATACACAAGAGAGTTTAAAAAGCAATATGCCAAAGCTTCTCAGAATATAAAACAGGCTTTTAAAAGCAGACGCAATCTTCTTCTTGAAAACCCTCAAAGCCCCGTTCTTAACAGCCACAGCCTTAAGGGATCTCTTAAAAACTATAAAAGCATCAATATTACTGGTGACTGGCGGGCATTATATTCTCAGCCCAGCAAAGATATTATTGTTTTTGAAGTTTTAGGAACGCACAGCCAGCTATATAAATAAAAATTAAGTATCAAGCAAGCAAAAAATACTATATTATATAAATTTTATGTAATGATTAAAAATAGAAAAATAATCTTGATATTTTTATCAGCCTTGTTACTATTTTTCTTTCGCTGGACAATTATTGATAATTTTGTTTATTGTTTAGTAAAACTAAGCTTTTCTGAACAACGTCATACTAATATTTATCAAAACCAAAAACTAAAGTATTCTGTTAAGTGGAGTGCAGCAGTTGAACAGAAAAATAATGGTGATGATTTTGGTAATGGAGTAGTGCCTTTTATTATTGTACGAGCAAAAAAAGCAGATGTCAGCACGACATTAGTTTCTTATATTTTAAAAAAAGAAGCAAATTATGATAAAAGCATTTTGCTTAATTTTTGGGGCAAGACAGTTTTTGGCGGCAGGGGAATAAGTCTGCAGAAAGTAAATAATTTTTGGGCAATAGTTATTAGCAAGCGTTTCATTGCTGGAAATGACAGAAGGGGCTACTCTATTTATTTTATAAAAAATTCTTACATATACGAAATATCGACAACTAGCTATATTAGTAGTTACTACCACGCCAGAAGTATATTAACTGACTTTTTAAACGACTTTAAGATAAATTAAAAGGCAAAAAATACTATTTTTCCAAAAAAAATAGGTTAAAATACCTAAAGTATGGATAAAAGCAGCAAATACACAGCACTCCTACTGGTTTCTTTGACAGCTTTTTTGGGTGGGGGTATTTCGTCTTTGGCTAAAATTGGCTTAAGGGAGATACCGCCTTTAACATTCACCCTGCTTAGATTTTTATCAGTTGGCTTTATTCTTTTCCCACTATTTTTACAAAAAGAAAAAAATCAGATAAGGCTTAATGATTTAAAAAGTTTAGTGTTGATATCATTGTTGGCTACTTCCAACGTAACATTTTTCATATTAGGGGTGAAATATACTACTGCAACAGCCGGGCAAATGATTTATGCGGCTGTACCGATTTTGGCTGGCGTTTTTTCTTGTTTATTTCTTAAAGAAAAGCTAATTTTGAGAAAAATAGTCGGAATTATGATAGGATTCATCGGTGTGTTGACCATAATACTTTTACCTATTTTGAGCCAAGGATCTGCATTTGCAGGCAATTTAATTGGCAATTTATTGATTTTTATCGCCGCCGCCTCTTTTTCTTTGTACTCTGTCCTGTCAAAAAAATATCAGCCCAGATACAGTCCCTTGAGCCTAACCGTAGTTTTTATTCTTACCACTATTTTTATTCTATTTTTTTTAGCCCCGTTTGAATTGAAGGCAAATCCGCATTGGTGGAGGCAGATATCTTTATCCGGGGTATTAGGTTTGCTCTATGTTGGCCTAATCGGTACGGGTATTTATTATCTTCTTTATCAATATGCATTAAAAAAAGCAACCCCTATTATTGCTTCAATGACTTTTTACCTTCAACCGATTTTTAGTTTTGTTTGGGCATATTTTCTATTGGGAGAAAGATTGACTTTAGGTTTTATAGCCGGAGCAGTTTTGGCTTTTGGCGGCGCGTATTTGGTGACAAGCTCAAAAAAATACATATACACTGCTGTGAAAGCGGGAAAACCCCATTCTGCCCCAAAGCCGGTCATTTCCAATAAGGCATAAAAGATTATTTGGTAATATCTGGAAATATTAGGAAATATATGGTAAAGTGAAATTATGGTTATTCCTCCTAAATATGTTTTAAATAATAAAATTGTCGGTCTTCTGCAAGAAATTGAACATCTAAAAACACAACTTGATTTACTGCCGCAAAGCAAAATTTTAGAAAAATATGCCCGCCAAAAAAGTATTCTGCAAAGCGCTCTTTATTCAGCCCGGATTGAAGGGAATCCAAAAACAATCAACGAAATATCTTTGTCTGTGATAAGAAGCAGTAAAGAAAAAACCAAGCTGGAACTCAACAATCTGTACCATGCGCTGGAGTTTATCCTGCAAAAATCTTGGCAGAAAAATATTGGCCCGGCCGACTTGAGGAATCTTCACGCCCTGGTTTTAAAAAATCTTTCTTCTTCTGCCGGCAGTTTACGGACAGAACCATCAGCTATTTTTAATACTGCCGGAGTGGCTGTTTATGTTTGTCCCATGCCGGAAGAAATAAAAAGACTATTAGAACAGTGGCTGGATTATGTTAATAAACCCAAAGAACAATTTATTCCCATAAAATCGGCCCTGGCTCATTTTTGTCTGGAAAAAATTCATCCTTT
Organism: uncultured Pseudomonadales bacterium; assembly: GCA_964395485.1. Classification (GTDB taxonomy): domain Bacteria; phylum Patescibacteriota; class Microgenomatia; order UBA1400; family CAYNBK01; genus CAYNBK01. The sequence continues at coordinate 6,722 of CAYNBK010000023.1, read as the reverse complement.
TTTAGATGGCAATGGCAGGGTAGGAAGACTGTTGACTCACCTTGTTTTCAGGAAATGGCAATACGATCTCAGGGGTCTGGTTTCTTTTGAAAAGTATTTTGACAGCAATAGAGAAGATTACTACGATTATCTGAATATTGGCAAAGCTGATACAACTCCTTTTGTTGAGTTTTTCCTGACTGGTTTAAAAGTATCTTTAGAAGAAGCGGTAATAAATAAAAGCAATATTGATATAGTGAAACAGGAGGACACATTACCCCTCCGTCGATATGAGATCCTGCAGATAATAAGGGATCACAGGCAAATTGCCTTTGATATTATCCAAAGGCGATTTATGGCTGTTTCGGCCAGGCTGCTGCGTTATGAATTAAAAAAACTGCAGGACCAAAAGTTTATTAAAAAAAGAGGGGTAACAAAAGGTGTAATTTATGAACCCATTTAATAGTTTTTCCAGGCTTGGCCCGGACAGCTAATTACAGGCTTGGTATTTGGATGGGGGAACAGTTAAGCCGGCAGGCTAATTCTTGCTTAGTTCTTCTTTAAGGAATTTGTGTACACTGTCCCAGTCAAAGCTTCCGGTTTTGGGGATCATGACATAGCCGGCACTGGGGTGAGTAGATGACTGGAGAATATTGGCAGGCCCCAAATTGACAGTGATTTGTTTGTAGTCTTTGGCTTTTGTTATCATCGGCAGTAAGGCGGCGACAATATCCTTGTCAACATCGGTTTGTAGATTGGAAGCCAGTTGTTTGAAAAAGTCCGGCAGCTGTTCGATAGTTTTAATGCTAAATGTATTTTTGGCGATAGCGTTGATTACCTCCTGTTGTCTTTTTCCCCTTGATACATCTCCTTCGGCCGAACCATGCCGGGAGCGGGCATATTTAAGGACATCTTCTCCTTCCATGCCGGTCAGACCCGGATCAAAGTGGAGGTGTTCATACCGGCATGGGAATTGTTTTTCCAGTTCAAAACCAGAATATTTAGCGGAATAGTCAGCGATTTGTTCGGCTGTCAGCCCGCAGGTCTCCAGCTCGTTGCCTTTTACCGGGTACCAGGGATCGTCCAGTGTTTCGTGGACCTGTACATCCAGTTTGTTGCCAAACTCACCGCCAATAACCCGTTGGATGCCGACAAAATCCACAGCCAGAAAGTAGTTTACGGGTAGGCCGGTAAACTGGGAAACTACCTGCTTTAAAGCCATCATGCCGGATTTAAGCAGTTCGTCTTTGTCGGTCGCGTTTTGTACCATCACCGCGTTTATTTTTGACTGTCCTGCGGCCGACTGTACCAGTAGATCACGGGGGATGGAGATCAAGGCAGTTGTTTGCCTTTCATTGTCTACATAAAGCAGTTGAATGGCATCGGTCAGCCAGCCGCCATCGTGGCCGGCTCCGCCATAGCCTAAAAGCAGAATACCCATTGCTTTTTCTGGTGCGATTGTTGGGATAGTGGGTATCACCGCTTCGGCTGTACCGTTTCCGCCCGGGGAAACCAGTGTTAGTTTTTTTTGGCGGAAAATTATCCAGAGGGAAAAAGAGACCACTAGACAGGCGGCCAATCCTATCAACAGTAATTTTTTATACTTCAAAAACCAGCTTTTTAGAACCATGCTTAGTATTGTACAATATTTGTAAATATAGTTGCTGAGAATCCTTTTCTAGATAGGCCTGAAAAAATGATTACAGTTTTGGTAGACATTAGGAAAATATGGTTTTTTTAACAAAGTTAACTATAATAAAGGTCAAATATGAATAAAAAAATACTTTACGCCATACTGGCTGGTTTACTGTTGGGTTTTATAGTCGGTTTTCTAATAAGCCTGCCGGATGCCATCATCGGTCGGGCATATGCGCCCGTTATCTGGACAGGATTGCTGGGCGGTTTATTTATCGCGTTTTTGACAGAAAAATATCTATCAAAAGGAGGCGAAAAATGAAATTAACAGCTTATTGCGGGTTAAACTGTGCCGACTGTCCGGCTTATCTGGCATGGAAAAACAACAGCGATAAACTAAGGGAAGAAACAGCCAAAAAGTGGTCAAAAGAATTTAACTGGGATATTAAAGTAAAAGACATAAACTGCAGCGCTTGTTTGTCGGTAAATAAACCCCTATATAAGCACTGTTATGAGTGTGGGGTAAGAAAGTGCTGCATAGAAAAGGAAATAAAAAACTGCGGCCGGTGCAGAGATTATGATATTTGCGGCAAAATAAAAGATCTGCACAAATTTATCCCGGATGGGAAAAAAGTCTGCGACGAAATGAGGGAAAAGCGATGAACGCTTTTCTCCCCGGAAAAAATATCAGCACCCTTGTCAGCAAAAAAGGAAATAAGGCCACTATTCGCTATTTGAAGCGGGAAGATTTGGACAATTTGACTGAGTATATAAACAAAATTTCTGCTGAGGATACCTATATCAACTTTTCCGGTGAGAAGATTTCCAAAAAAGAAGAGAGTGAATTTTTGACAAATGTTTTTAAAGATATTAAATCCGGGGACAGGGTGGTATTGGCTGTTTTTAGCAACGGAAAACCAATAGGGGTATGCGAGGTAAACAGGGATAAATAAAAAAAGAAAAGAACATGGCATAGGGGAGTTTTTGGGATAACTATAGCCAAAGAGTTTCGCCGGGAAGGAATAGGCGAAGCATTGACCAGAAAAACAATAAAAGAAGCGGCAAAAAGGATAAAAGGCCTAAAAATGATAATTTTAAATGTGTATGGCAAAAATCTTAAAGCTCAAAACTTGTATAAAAAAATTGGCTTTAAAGAGTGCGGTAGATTGAAAAAGGGCTTGCTTTATAAGGGGAAATACATCGATGATATAAAAATGTACAAGGAGTTGTAAATTATGGATTATCCAAAAACGAGAGTAGGGGTCGCGGTAATTATCCGAAAGGGCGGGAAAGTACTACTCGGCAGAAGAAAGGGTTTTCACGGAGAGGGTACTTGGAATTTTCCGGGCGGCCATTTGGAGTTTGGCGAAAAAATTAAGGACTGTGCAAAAAGAGAGACAAAAGAGGAAACAGGGTTAAATATAAAAAATGTCGCTTTGTTTACTGTGACAAATGATATTTTTCAAAAAGAAAACAAGCAATATATAACTATTTCTGTTCGCGCTGAGATAAAGAGCGGAAAGCTGAAACTTATGGAACCGGATAAATGTGAAAAGTGGGATTAGTTTGAATGGGAAAAATTACCAAGGCCATTATTTTTGCCATTTTTGCCGATTAAAAATTTATTAAAACAAAAAAATAAGCTAAAGGAATTATTATGATAACATTTGACGAAGTATTGGTAGTTTTAGAGCATATTAAAGCAGACTTAAATAAGCTTTACAAGATTGAAGATAAAGAAAAGAAGACTCTGGCAATATTTGCCAAAGTAACAGAGGAAATGGGGGAGTTGTCTGACGAAATACTTTCTTCCATGCATTTGCAAAAGCAAAGCAAACTGGAAAAATACGATAGGAAAAAACTGGAATCAGAATATACCGATGTTTTGGTGACAGTAATGCTTTTGGGTTTGGCTTTGGATGTAGATTTGAAAAAAGCTCTGCACAAGCGCTTCAAAAAAGATCGAAAATTGAAAAAATGGGCCTGACAATTTCAAGCTTGGCCTGGAAAAAACGGAAAAAACAGCATATTGACAAAATTTTCCAAAACTATAAGATTACTATATTATTCGCTATAAAATGAAGAAAATTTTAAGTAATTTATCCGCCGAAGAACCCCCTAGTAACAGCAAGCACCATAAATGGCGTGAATGGCACGAGCGTGAAGTTCCGGTAAATATACAAGGAAAGTCGACTGCCAGCGGTGTCAGTATTACCATTGATTCAAAAGAACTTAAAACAGACCTTAATTTGGATTATCCCAATTCTATCTGGCAAAAATACCGGAAAGAAAACAAGGTAAAGCTGGTAGATAATCTTACTTATATTTTTACGGCGCACTTGCCTTTTTTGTTAAAAGGAAATATAAAACTCGAGTACAATACCGGCTATCCGCATGCGTACTCTTGGGCTTCGCAGTGTTTTACGCGTTTTTTAAGCGCCTACTGGTATTTATACCGGGGCAGAAGAGGGACAAAAGTATTTCCCCTGCTAAAAACACTGTTAAATTCACGAGCTATTTTTGCCGAAACCAAAGACGAAGCACCGCGTTTTCCCGATACTGTTGATGAAAACGTGATCATACCTTTTACCTTTGGTAAAGATAGTTTTCTTAGCTATTATACCTGTAAAGAACTTGGTTTAAACCCAAGCCTGGTTTATTTTAATGAGCCGACCGAGGAGTATGCAAAAAAGCATAAATTAAAACTAATTCAGAGTTTTAACAAGAAAAACAAACAGTCAATTTACTACCTGGACAATCCTTTGGGTTCACTGCGGGAGTATGGAGAGGGTTGGTTTGGCTGGGAGTTGGCCCTAACTTCCTGGGCTCTTTTGTCTTTGCCTTTTGCTTATGCCAAAAAAGCCGGTTATATTATTTTTTCCAACGAGGCATCCTGTAATGACTTTTTTTACGACAGTGAGAACCTAAAAGTTTTGCCTGATTATGAGCAGTCAGGCCAGGCTACGGAAGAACTGTCTATTTTAACTCAATCATTATCCGAGGGCGAGGTTTATACCACCACCTTTTTGCAGGGTTTGCATGAAATAGCCATTTTGGCCATATTAAAACAGCGCTGGCCGCAAGCTTTCTCTTATCTTATGTCTTGTTGGGCAGAAAAAGAGTCGGCCAAAGATAAAAGGTGGTGTGCCGATTGCTCCAAGTGTGCCCGTATATACCTTTATTTAGTAGCCAATGGTATCGATCCGCAAAAAAAAGCCGGTTTCCAAAACAACTTATTTGCCGAGGAAAACGAGTCTCTTTACAATGTTTTTGGCAAAAAGGCCTCGGGGACAGGTTTTGACGCATTTGGCACTAACCGAGATGAACAACTGTTGGCATTTTATTTGGCTTACTTGCAAAAAGACAAGTCTTTTTTAGTGAAAAAATTTTACCACTCCAGTACATTTGAAGAAGCAAGGAGGCGCTTTCCGGAGTTGGTTGATAAATACTTTAGCCTGCATGAAGAACATATCACTCCGCCCCAATGGAAACGGAAAATAGACACTTTATACAAAAAGGCTTTAAATCAGACAAAAAAAGAGATATATCTGCTCAACAAGTCTTCATGAAAAAAATAATAATGCTTTTTATTTTGGGAACTTTGCTGGTGATATTTTATTTTAATAAAAGCAAAAAAAAGGTAAACGATAACAAAATAGTTATTTTGGATCCAGAAATGCAGCAATTGGCCGATTTTTCTGTAAAAATAGCCAAAACTCCAGCCAAACAGCAAAAAGGACTTATGTTTGTAGAGTCACTCCCGGAAAATGAAGGCATGCTTTTTATTTTTGAAAAAGATCTAAGCCGTAGTTTTTGGATGAAAAATACCAAAATACCGCTTGACATTATTTTTATCAATAAAGATAAAAAGATTTCTTCCTTGAGCCAAAGTGCCAAGCCTTGCCAGGTAGATCCTTGCCAGCTCTATTTTGCCAGAGCTCAGTATGTTTTGGAAATAAACGGCGGTTTGGCAGAAAAGTACGGTATAAAAACCGGAGATATAATTCAGTTGGAGTTAGTAAACTAGAAAGAGCGGCAAACAAGCCGTTTTAATTGTAGATACTTAAAAAAGTAGAGCCTTACTTCATAAATCTGCCCTTTGGAGGTATAATTTAGGGCATGAAAGATTTTTTCAACAGTCCCAGCTTTGGGCTACTAAACCTTAACGAGGTGATAAAGAAAATACATCTTTTTATGAAAGAAGATCCCTGTTCTTTTTATCGGCTTATTATCGGTTCGGATTCTCACCTGCGGCGTATCAACAATAAAAGGCGTTTGAATGTGGTTTCGGCCATTGTAATTCATCGGCAAGGAAAAGGCGCGCGTTATTTTTGGCAGAGAACCAGCGGAAAAGACTGTCATTCTTTGCGGGAAAAAATGTATTTGGAAACGACTACTTCACTGAATTTGGCACAGGTTTTTGTACCGAAAATAAATAAGGTGTTAAATGGCAGTGACAATTATGCCCTAGAGATCCATATAGACGTAGGACGAAGCGGAGACACCCGAGATATGATAAAAGAATTGGTGGGCATGGTAAATGGCAGTGGCTTTACAGCCAAAACCAAGCCGGATTCTTATGGTGCCAGTAAAGTAGCAGATAAACACACATAACATAATTTTCAATTTTCAATTACCAATTTTTAAACAGAGAGGAAAATGAGAAAAATAAAAATAGACCAGAAAAATACTGAAAAATTTAAGTGGCAGGTAAAGAAAAGCAAAACCCTGGTAAAAAATAAATATTTGAATGTTAAAGAGCATACAATAGTACGCTCTGATGGTTCAAGGGGGAAGTATTATATTATGCACCGCAACGAGTTTATTTGCGTGCTTCCGTTTGACAATAGATTTTTTTGGCTGGTCGGCCAGTATCGTTTGACCGCCAAAAGCTATATGTGGGAGTTTGTTCAGGGCGGTGTTGAAAAAAAAGAAACATTGCTGTCGGCGGCCAAAAGGGAGCTGGTAGAAGAAACCGGCTTTAAAGCAAAAAAATGGACAAAACTCGGAGTTTTTCATTTAGCCCAAGGGATAAGTGACCAGAAGGGACATATCTATCTGGCGGAGGGATTGGAGAAAATACAACAGCAGATAGGCGAGGAAGAAGG
>CAYNBK010000022.1:0-10232 GCA_964395485.1 uncultured Pseudomonadales bacterium | reverse complement strand
GAAGGCACAACCACAGTATTTGGGGTGGATTACTTTGGGGAAAAAAGCTATTTGTCACAGTCCGGACAGCTGTATCTGGAGGCAGGCATTTTTACCTTTAACCGTGTTTATGATTTTCAGCCTGTTTTTCGGGCGGAAAAATCCAAAACCCGAAGACATCTGATTGAATTTTGGATGTCAAATGCTGAGGCCGCCTTTGTCAAACATGAGGAAAACATGCAGATTCAAGAAAAGCTGCTGATGCATATTCTTGGACACTTGCTTGACAAATGCAAGAAAGAATTTGAAACAATAGGTCGGGATACAGAAATACTAAAAAAAGTAAAGACACCTTTTGTACGGATAAAATATACTGATGCTGTTTTTTTGATAAATAAACTGGGAATAAAAATGGAGATTGGAGACGATTTTGGTGCCGACGAAGAGGCCGTTCTTTCTAAAGAATTTGATAGCCCTTTTTTTGTCGAGCAGTATCCGGCAAAAATAAAAGCATTTTATATGAAAAAAACAGCCGAAGATAAAAACTATGTTTTGAACGACGATCTTTTGGCGCCGGAAGGCTATGGGGAAATATGCGGCGGGAGTGAAAGGGAAGGCGACTTTAATCTCCTGAAGGAAGAAATGATAAAGAGAAAAATGCCGATAGATGACTTTAAGTGGTATTTAGATTTAAGAAAATACGGCAGTGTAGTTCACAGCGGTTTTGGCTTGGGTTTAGAAAGAGTTATAGCTTGGGTATGCGGGCTTAAACACGTCCGGACTGCCATTGCTTTTCCCAGGCTTTTAAACAGAAATTATCCGTAAATATTAAATTCTAAAAAATTATAATACCCAAAATGGTTCAATTAAACTTACCGCAAGAAAAAACTACAAATATTAAATTTACCCCAATAATTGGTTTGGAGGTACATGTAGAACTGAAAACCGCTTCAAAAATGTTTTGCGGATGCGACGCCAGGCATTTTAATATAGCCCCAAATACCCATACTTGCCCTGTTTGTTTGGCTTTACCCGGAGCACTGCCGGTGCCAAACGGAAAAGCGATCGAGTGGACGATGATGATCGGTCTGGCGCTGGGCTGTGAAGTAAATGACTTTTCTTATTTTGAAAGGAAAAACTACTTTTACCCCGATTTACCTAAAGGATACCAGATAAGCCAGTATGAACGGCCGTTTACCATAAACGGTAAGCTTAAAATTAAATACCAAAAATTAAACACCAAAAATACAAATAAAATTTTAAAAACAATCAGAATAAACCGGGTACATCTCGAGGAAGATACGGCAAAATTGAAACACGAGACGATTATGGGGAAAAAATACAGCCTGATAGATTTTAACCGCTCCGGCGTGCCTTTGGTAGAAATAGTGACAGAGCCGGATTTCAGCTCATCAGAAGAGGCAATTATATATCTCAAAAAACTGCAGAAAATAATCCGATACCTCGGCGTTTCCGACTGCGACATGGAAAAAGGCAGTATGCGCCTGGAGCCGACAGTAAATTTGGAAATAGCAAAGGATGGCAAAAAATACTATACTCCCCTAACCGAGCTGAAAAATATAAACTCGTTCCGCTTTGCCCGAAAAGCGATAGAATATGAGATAAAAAGGCAATACAAAAATTTTGTCGAAAAAGGGATAAGCAAAGATAAATATCCTAAGGAAACGCGAGGGTATAATGAAGATAGGCAAGCGACGGTGCCGCAAAGAGAAAAGGAAGAGGCAAATGACTACCGCTATTTTCCCGAGCCGGATATACCGCCATTTAATAAACTAAAAGCAAAAAGCTTAAAGCTAAAAGCCAGACTTCCGGAACTGCCGGATGTCAAGTGTGAAAGATTTGTGAAACAATACGGATTAAAGGAAGATCAAGCGCAGATTCTGACCGAAAATAGGCAGGAAGCTGATTTTTTTGAAGAATGCATCAGGCTTGGCAAAAAGGAAAATATAGATGCAGTAAAAATAGCAAATTTATTGCAGAATAGGATAAAAAGCGCAAAAAAAGATCAAAAAAGCGCAGATAAAACTGAAGGCGCCAGAAATCTAATAGAGGCAATAAAGAAAGAAACTGAAGATTTGGTCGGAGACGAAGCCAAACTGAAAGAAATAGCCGCGAAAATAATAAATAAAGTCCCAGGCCAGGTAAAAGAATTTAAGGCCGGCAAAACTCAGCTAATGGGATATTTTATGGGACAAATGATGCAGGCAACAAAAGGAAGGGCAGATCCAAAAAAAGCGAGAGAAATACTGCAAAAAATAATTAGTAACAAGTAATCAGCAAAATTGAAAATTTATGAGTACGTCTTTTGTACATCTACACAACCATTCGGAATTTTCGCTGCTTGACGGATTGTCCAAGATACCGGAGATGGTGGCGCGGGTTAAAAAACTGAAACAGCCTGCTTTGGCCCTGACTGACCATGGCGTAATGTATGGGACAGTAAAGTTTTATCTGGAGTGTAAAGAGCAGGGGATTAAGCCCATTATCGGCTGTGAAGTGTATATCGCCCAGCGCTCCCATTTTGATAAAGAAGCAGGGATTGACAAGGACCAAAACCACCTGATTTTACTGGCCAAAAATGAAAAAGGCTATAAAAACCTGATGAAACTGGTCACAAAAGCATATCTGGAAGGTTTTTATTACAAACCTAGGATAGATTTTGAGCTTTTAAATGAATATAGAGAGGGGCTAATTGCTTCATCTGCCTGTATTGAAGGGGTAGTGGCGGCCCTTTACCGTCAAAATAGGGATAAAGAGGCAGAAAAAAAAGCCAGAGAACTTGTAGATATTTTTGGCAAAGACTTTTACTTGGAGATAATGGATCATCCAAAGATTTCTGATCAGGATATGGTAAACCAGAAGCTGATAGAACTGTCCCGTAAACTGGGGACACCTCTTATTGCCACCAACGATAATCATTATGTAGAACCGGACGATGCTGAGGCTCAGGATGCACTCCTGGCCATTCAAACCAAAAAAACCGTAAGCGATAAAAACCGGTTAAGCATGCTCGATTCTCCCGATTTTTATATTAAAAGCACAGCAGAAATGCAAGCAGCTTTTGCCCAGTATCCTGATGCCTTAAAAAATACCCTGAAAATTGCTGACGAGTGCAACCTGGAAATACCGATGAACCAGCTGATTTACCCGGAATTCCCTTTGCCAAAAAACGAAACGCCGGAGTCTTTTTTGAAAAAGCTTACAGAAAAGCGGATGAAGCTAAGATTTCCTGAGCCCGATAAAGAGATTCTTGACAGGGTAAAATATGAACTTGATGTGATCACGCAAAAAGGATATTCGGCCTACTTTCTTATAGTCCAGGATTTTGTCAACTGGGCTAAAAAACAGGGAATAAGAGTAGGGCCGGGCAGAGGTAGTGCCGCCGGTTCGCTGGTTTCCTATATTCTTCGTATTACTTCAATAAACCCTATCCGCCATAATATACCTTTTGAAAGGTTTTTAAACCCGCAAAGGCCATCACCCCCTGATATTGATTTGGATTTTGCCGATGAAAGAAGAGATGAAGTGATCGCCTATGTAACCAAAAAATACGGAGTGGAAAAAGTAGCCCAGATTATAACTTTTGGTACCATGGAAGCCAGGGGTTCTATCCGCGATATCGGACGCGCACTGGGATTTCCGTATTCTGACCCAGATAAAATAGCCAAAAGCATTCCTATCGGGGAAAGCATAAAAACCGCTTTGGTAAAATCTAAAGAATTTAAAGCTTATTATGCCGATGAGCGTTTTAAAAAGCTCATAAACCTGGCAATGAAAGTAGAGGGTTGTGCCAGGCACGCTTCAACCCATGCGGCCGGCGTTATCATAGCCGACAAGGATTTGACGGATTATACACCTCTGCAAAGAGAGTCAAAGGGCGACAGGATAGTGACGCAATATGATATGTACTCACTGGATCTTAATGTCAGCGATAATGCCATTGGACTCATGAAAATGGATTTTCTGGGGCTTCGCAACCTGACTATATTGCAAAAAACAATTGATCTGGTGCAGGAAGAAAAAGGGGTGAAAGTTGACATTTCAGAAGTTTCACTGGAGGAACCGGAGCCATTTGATTTGATAAAAAAAGGAAGTACTATCGGTGTTTTCCAGCTTGAATCCGGGGGAATGAGAAGACTTGCCAAAAACCTTCAACCGACAAAGTTTTCGGATATCACTGCTATGGTTGCATTGTACAGGCCGGGTCCGATGGACCTAATTCCGGATTTTATCAACAATAAAAACCATCCGGAAAGCATAAAATATCCGCATAAGGATTTAAAACCAATACTCGAAGAAAGCTACGGCATACTGCTTTATCAGGACCAGGTATTGCAGATTGCCAATTTGATGGCCGGATATTCAATGGCTGAGGCCGACATGCTCCGGCGTGCCATGGGAAAGAAAAAAGCCTATATCATGGTAAAGGAAAAAAAGAAGTTTATCCAAGGAGCGGAAAAGCGCGGCTATACCCAGAGGGTGGCTGATAAAGTCTGGAATTATGTAGAAAAATTTGCCGGTTACGGTTTTAATAAGGCCCACAGCGTTTCTTATGCCTCTATCGCTTACCAAACTGCATATATGAAGGGTAAATACCCGGTGGAGTTTATGACGGCTCTCCTTACGGCTGACTCCGGGGCCAGTTCAGGCCCGACCAAAGACGAAAAAATCAGCCGGGCTGTGGCCGAGTGCCGCCGGATGGGAATAAATATACTTCCGCCTGATATAAATAAATCCCAAACTTGGTTTAACATAGAAAAAGATCCTCTTTCTTTGGAAGGATTAGCCATCCGGTTTGGATTGGCAGCGATAAAAAATGTGGGCGAAGCGGCCATTTCTGAAATTTTAAAAGCCAGAAAGCTCAAAAAAGAGTTTAAATCATTAAGCGATTTTTGTTTTGCAGTGGACAACCAAAAGGTGAACAAGAAGGTTTTGGAAAGCCTAATCCAGGTGGGGGCGATGGACATGTTCGGCACAAGAGCGGCACAGATGACTGCACTGGAAAAAATACGGGAAAGGTCGATGAGGAGGCAGGAGCAAAAAAAGTCCGGCCAAAGCTCCTTGTTTGAAGTAATACCAATCGGATCCAGCCTGCCGGGTGATATTGAAGAAGCAGATAACCTGCCCGATATGGAGGAGTTTAGCAAAAGCGATTTACTAAGCCTGGAAAAAAACCTGCTGGGACTTTATCTTACCGAGCATCCGATGGCTCGGGCTTTGGAAAGATTGGCAGAACTGATAAAGTTTAAACTGGAAGAACTGAATAAATTTGAACACGATAACCATCGAATAACCGTCGGCGGGATTATAAATTCGGTCAGAAAAATAGTAACTAAAAAAGGCAATAAAGAAATGGCGTTTGCCAGCTTGAATGACGGCACCGGGTCAATAGACTTGGTCATATTCCCAAAAACTTATGAGCAAATCCAAGGCATGGTTTGCAAGGATAAAGTGATTGTGGTAAAAGGGCGGGTAGACTATGGCGATACCAAACTTGCCTTGCTGGTGGAGGAGGCCAGGGAATTCAATGAGGACAGTAAAAGTCTTTTTGAAGCGGATGAAGAAGAGGCTACGGTTGAAATAAAAATCCCCAAAAACACCAGCAAAGCCAGACTTCAGGCTCTCAACGAGCTTCTGCGCTCCAGCCAAGGTGAAAGACCGGTAGTGATACTTTTGCCGAATGGAAGCGATACGCCCAAACGGATTAGATTAAACTATGGCATAAGCTACAGCGCGGACATGAGAAGTAAAATTGCAGGTATTTTGGGGCTTGACAGTTAAAGTATCAAAAGTCTATATTCTTATCCCAGAGCCAAAAATTATTTTACTCTGGTTTTTTTATGCAAAACAGGAACACAATTTTTAAAAAATATTAATTTGCCATAAGGCCGCGCGAGCGGCTTTTTTTCTGCCGAAATGACAAATATACTAGAGCATATTTCAATAAAAAATATAAAAAAGGGTAAAAGCATCAAAGTTAAGCGATTAAAAGAAGGGCATATCCCCGAAATAACAGAATTTAATACGGCAGTGATAAGTTTTGGCAGTATTTTTAATAAATATAAAAATTTTACTGTTGCTGGAAAAAACAGAATAAAACAAAGCCGACCGGAATTTCGCATAATTATGTTTGAACAAAACCTTAAAGCCGAATTAAAAGTATTAAGCCACTTAGCTAATTCGGGCAACCCTAATGATGCTGAAGAACGCTTTTTATACCAAAAAACTTTATCAAAAATATATCAAGCAATGGTTGAAGAATCTAACAAGGAAAATGAAAAGGATAAGCTGGTTTTGCTTTTAGAGAGAGGCTCACTTCTGATTGGCAGTTTTTATCAAAACCAAGGGAAAAAGGTAGCCAGTGTCTTGGCAAAGAGACTGGACATGGCTGACGGGACTTTCGGCCTGGGACTTTCTAACTTAATAATTCCTAAGAAAAAATATTTTCAAAAACTTCATATTCAGGAAGACTGTATAGCCAGCGGGGACTCAATTGCAGGCGTTATTTTTTACCTTTATAAAATGGCTTATCGTTTTGAAGTTGTGCAGATAGATTGTGCTGTAGCCGTCCAAAAGGGAGTTGAATTCTTAAAGGATTTTTTGCTGCTTCTTGGTATAAAAAAAATTCTTTTTAAAACCGGCGGTATCTGTTACCGTGTTGATGAGCATTTTTATTTGCGAAGAACAAAAATGGAAGGTTATTCTAGAGGTGAATTTTATGTAGGAGACATGGGCAGCTGGAGCGAACCTTTACCGGTCGATTATAACAGTAAAGCCGTATGGAATAAAAAACGAGTTATTAATAATTTAAATTAATACCGTTTTCAGGTATTATGAGGAGAAAAAATGATTAAACATGAAAATCCATTTTCTGGTTCAACCTGGTTTCAATATACCACCGCAAATGAACAAGTACGGCGGATGGCTAAGGACCAGAAATGCCCTCCAGGCAGTGAGCAAGTTGAAGGTTTAACTAAAGAAGCAGACAGTTTGCAGATTAAACAAATTGAAAATACTTAAGTTGCTACTGTGGGAATAACGTTTTTTGTTTTATAATCTATAATATGAAAATATTTTCTGGGTTGTCAAACCAAAAATTAAGCTCTAAAATAGCCGGTCAGCTCGGAACAAAACTGAGTAAAATCGAGCTCGGGCACTTTGCCAACGGCGAGCTTAAAATACGCATAGCGGAAGAGGTTGAAGGACAAAAATGCATAGTGGTACAGTCCTTTTCCCGACCATGCAATGAGCATATTGTCGAGTTTTTGCTGATAACGGATGCACTTTACCGCCTCGGGGCAGACAAAATATTGGCGGTGATACCCTGGATGGCCTACTCTCCTCAGGACAAGGTTTTTCGCAAGGGCGAACCCCTGTCAGCCAAAGTAATCGGATCGATCGTATCCGGCTCGCTGGTGGACAGAATTTTTACCTTTGATATCCATAACGAGTCTATCGCCGGATTTTTTAGCAAACCCTTGGAACATCTAAGCGGAGATATGTTGTTTGTAAAATATATCAGTAAAAATATTAATTTGAAAAATGCTGTTATTGTCAGTCCTGATTTTGGTGCCATCAAGCGCTCGCGGATTTTTGCAAATACTCTGGATTTGGACCATCTGATAATAGATAAAACTAGGGACAGGAAAAACGGCAAGGTAAGCATAGTCGGTATATCCGGATCGGTCAAAGGAAAAGACTGCTTTATTTTTGATGATTTTATTTCTACCGGCCAGACAGCAATTATCATTGCTGAAAAACTAAAGCAATGGGGAGCGGGTAAGGTGATTTTTTCGGCCACACACCATTTTAATGTGGATGGCGTATCAAAAAAGCTGCAGGAAAGTAAAATAGACGAAGTGCTGATTTCAGATACTATTGACACAGTCAATCTGGATAAATTTTCTAAAATAAAAGTGCTGACAACTGCCAAGATAATCGGTAAAAACCTGAAAAAATGGATATAGGATATGTATAAATATATTTTTGTTTCCGGCGGTGTAATATCAGGCATTGGCAAAGGAGTTACAGCGGCTTCAATTGGATTCCTGCTCGAGGCTGCCGGTTATCAAGTAGCTTCGCTAAAGTGCGATGCCTATGTAAACATTGATGCCGGTACAATCCGGCCCCAGGAGCACGGCGAAGTTTTTGTCACCGAAGACGGGATGGAAACAGATCAGGATCTAGGCCATTATGAAAGATTTTTGCATAAAAACCTCACCCGCAACAACTATACCACTACCGGGCAGATATACCAAACAATCATTCAAAAAGAAAGAAATTTTGAGTATAACGGAGAAGACGTGGAGGTAGTGCCGCATGTACCGGAAGAGATAATCCGCCGGATAAAACAGGCAGGAAAGGAAATCCACGCAGATTTTGTGATTGTTGAAATAGGCGGTACAGTCGGGGAGTACCAAAATGTACTTTTCTTGGAAGCAAACCGGATACTGAAATTTCGGGAAAAAGCTGAAGTGGCCCATATCCATGTTGCTTATCTGCCGACACCAAAACATCTTGGAGAAATGAAATCCAAACCCGTGCAAACCTCAGTCCGTTTGCTCAACGAAACTATGATCCAACCCGATTTTCTGGTGGGCAGAGCTATCCGCGCGATAGACAGGCCCCGACGAGAAAGACTATCTCTTTTTTGCAATATAGACGAAGATAAAATAATTTCCTCGCCTTATGTAAACAATATTTATGAGGTGCCGGTTTTGTTTAAAAAACAAGGATTTGATGAAAAAATCCTCAGTCATTTTGGTCTTCCGAGAAAGTCAAAGTCATGCTGTGCAGTATTATACAGCGACTGGGAAAAGCTGATTACAAAGACTAAAAAAGTTACAAAAAAAGTAAAGATAGCTCTTGCCGGAAAATACCAAAAAACCGGCGACTATATCCTACCGGATTCTTATGTTTGTGTGCTGGAATCTATAAACCACGCCTGCTGGCATTTGGGGCTAAAACCCGAAATAGTGTGGCTGGATACAGAAATGATTGAAAAAAATCCAGAAAATCTGAAATTAATGGATAAAAGCGCCGGACTCATTGTACCTCAAGGCTGGGGAACAAGAGGCGTAGAAGGAAAGATAATGGCAGTAAACTACGCCAGAGAAAGAAAAATACCCTATTTAGGGCTTTGCTTTGGCATGCAGATGGCAGTGATAGAGTTTGCTAGAAATGTACTGGGATTGAAAGACGCCAACTCAGAAGAAGTAAATCCGAAAACAAAAAACCCGGTAATCCATATAATGCCCAGACAAAAAGAGTATCTTGCTAAACGCCAGTATGGAGGTACTATCCGCTTAGGCGCCTGGCCTTGCGTTATTAAAAAGGGGACTATACTGCATGAAATTTATAAAAAAGCCGAAAACTTGGAATATCTGGTTTGTAAAAAAAATCCGCTAACTGTACAAGAACGCCATCGCCACCGCTATGAATTTAATAATGTTTATAAAAACCGATTTGAAAACAAGGGAATGATTTTTTCCGGTATTTCACCCGACGGTAATCTGGTTGAGGCAATCGAACTGGCAAAAAAGACACACCCTTTTTTTCTGGGCGTTCAGTTTCACCCCGAGTATAAATCGCGCCTGCTTTATCCCCATCCTATTTTTACCGGATTTATTCGCGCTTGCAGTAAAAGAATTTAGTTGATAAAATAACAGATTATGGCAAATTATTTTTTATTTAAAGGCAAACAATTTAGCGTAGGCAGTACGCTAAGCGTAGCGGTAAAGATAGTAGAAGCCGGAAAAGAACGCCAGCAAAGCTTTGAGGGAATGCTTATCCGGGTAAAAGGAGCAAAAGATACCAAAAGCATTACGGTGCGGAAAATCGGAGACAACCAAATCGGCGTAGAAAGAATCTGGCCATTAAACTCCCCCAATATAGTTAGTATTAAACTTATAAAACCCGGTCAGGCCAGACGTGCCAAACTCTATTACCTTAGAGACAGGGTAGGCAAAAAAGCAGTAAAGATAAAAATAAAAGCACCGAAAAAAGTAAAATAAAGCAGTCAAATTTTCTCATTTTTCCGAAACTCATCCTCTCGACATTTACTTGTATTTTCTGTAAGATATGTTTATCTATTTAGTTGTTTTTTGCTCTTTAAAATATTAATTTTTTTTCTTAATCTTTAATATTTGATATTTAAATTAAATTTTAATATTGCTCAGGCCCCATCGTCTAACGGTTAGCCTGCCCGCCCTCACGAATGTTCGGGAGCAGGC
>CAYNBK010000021.1:0-10484 GCA_964395485.1 uncultured Pseudomonadales bacterium | reverse complement strand
CTCATCCGGTGGCTTTTCAGGTGGTGGCGGCGGGGGTGGGGGCAGCGGGGGCGGCGGGGGCGCGGGATAGGATTTAAAAACAGAATATAGAATCAAGGTGATTTTGGCCAGACACCTTGAGGGTCAAAATTCCCACATCTCCAAGGTGAAAGCCGAAAAACTTAGTTGAATTTAACTAAGTTGCTATTTATAAACACCAAGATCAACAAAGCTCAAAGTCAAATGGCAAAAACCCCGGGGGTTGCCTTTTTGACATCCCCTGGGGTTAGAGCCGAAAACAACAGCAATTCTGATTATGAAAAAGTCAATAACTAAACTCCATCTTCTTATTTCCGGCCGGGTTCAAGGGGTGTCTTTTCGCATTAATACTAAAAGAAAAGCGGACACTTTAGGGATTAAGGGCTGGGTGAAAAATAGTCCCGAGGGGACTGTCGAGGCCAAAATCATTGGCGAAAAAAGCAATATAGATAAAATGCTTGCTTGGTTGAAAAAAGGACCGTTTTTTGCCAAAGTAAATAATGTTGAGATATTATCTAAAAAAACTATTAAAAAAACGCCTTGCGCTTCGTTTGAGGTAAAAAGATAAAAATTAGCAATTTAACAATAGAACAATATATTTTTTATTTATATCCCAGCTCTTTTTTTATTTTAGCAAGTTCAAAAAAATAATTACTCATCTCATATTTTTTTCAAAATCCGCCGCTAGCTAAAGCACTTAGCTCCTATTTTTTCACAATCTGGGGAAAAGCCATTCCGATCAACTTAGACTCTTAAACTCTATTTAATATTCTCTCTCCTTACCGCCTCTGCTATCCCCTCCACCGCTTCCACCGCCTCTTTAAGGTGTCTGTCTTTGTTTTCTACTATATAGTCAAAACTCTGCCCCTGCCTTAGTTCCCAGCGGGCGCGCCGGATGCTCCATTCTTGCTCTTTAAAACTATCTACCCCTCTTTCCCGGATCCGTTCTTTCAATACTTTAAGCGGAGCTGTCAGAAAAATAAAAGCCGAGCGGGGATAAAATTCTTTCACTTTATCATAAATATTTTTTACTCCCCTTACGTCTATCCGCCAAACTATATCTTTGCCTGATTTTAAAGCCTCATCGACGTGTTTTTTTTGTCCGCCGCGGTAATGCCCGCGGTATTCTACCCATTCAAAAAAAGCATCTTTGGCGATTAGCTCTTCAAATTCTTCAAGGCTGACAAAATAATAATCTTCCCCTTCTTTTTCATCCGATCGCTTTGGCCTGGAGTTAGTTGTCACCAGTCTCTGCATTTTTTTGTTTTTATCAAGCAGTTTTCGCATTACCGTGTCTTTGCCGGCGCATGTCGGTCCGGAAATAATCAAAAGCACTCCGGTTTCATAATCTTTATTCATTTTGTCTCCATTTTTTATCTATTATTAATCTTACCTGCTTTAAAACTGTTTCTGACCGCAAGAACAATCATATCCAGCCTTTCTTCGCACTCATCCAAAGAAAAAATTTGCTGCTCCCCCGGAAAATAGTGAAGAAGGCGGTTTCTGCCTTTTTTCCAGGTTTGCCAAAGCTCATCAGCCAACCCCGGACTGGTAGCTCTTGTTATTTCGTTGTACAGACAGTCTTCCGGGTAGCGGTTTTCCAATTCGGGGTTAAGAGCTTTTCCCAAGCGAAAACTGTCTTTTTTATATGCTTCCTCGTCAATAAATCTTAGGGTAAAAAGCCATTTTTTAAGGTAGCCCTCATAAGCTTTAGCCGCCGGCATTACCACAAAAGAATAATCATGCAGTTTATCCTGATTTTTCCGGGCAAATCCCAAAAGCAAAAAAGACTGCCTTAACAATTCCCTTTGCGGCGGGTCCAAAAAATCCCACCAAGCTTCGTGAGTAAAATCCATATTCATATATTAAAGGTGCATACCCGTCTTGACAAGTAGTATATGAAAATATTTTGTTTATCGGTTATAATTTATAGTATTGGCAAAACAAATTTGTATTTAAATAAACTAATCTGCAAGCAGATTAGCATACTAAGCGAAAATCAAATTATTTTCAAAAAGTGGTAAATTTGATTTGCGCTTACTATAACAAATACAAGAAAACTATATTATGTCCAACAGGGCCTTTTTACTTTTAAAACCACCGCAAGAAAATGATAAAAACGAATCGTCAGCCGATAAGTTTTTTAGCCAACTCTCGGAAATATTAAAAGGAGAAAAAATTCCCATTTCGGCAGAAATTTTGGTTTTAGACAAATACCTTTGGTTTTTTTTGACTTGCCCCCAGCGTCTAAAAGATTTAATCAAGGGACAGCTTTATTCTTATTATCCCCAAACAGAAATAAACGAAGTAAAAGATTATACCGAAAAAGTTCTGGCGGTTAAGAAAGGTTCTTTTGCTTGCGGTTGCGAGTTTTATTTTGATTATCCGGAATTAAGCCCTCTTCTAAACTACAAAGAGCTTGAAAAAAATCCTTTGATTTCCCTTTGCGGGGTAGCTTCTTCTTTTATCAAGGGCGAAAGCGGCCTTATTCAGATGGTGCTTAAAGCCCCTAAAAAGGAGGGGTTTTTACATCGGCTGTCCAAAAAACAGCAAAACAGCAGTAATTATCCCGGAAATGAGGAATCTTGGCGGCTTCAACAAGAAAAAAAAGAAGGCCCATATTTTTATACTACTATCCGTTTCCTTTGTTTGGGCAGTGACCTTAGCCGGATAAAGCTGAATTTGTCAGCTATGGTTAATGTCTATAAAAAATCTTTGGAAAGAAGAGGCTTGCAAAAACTCAAAGATAGCCGCATTATCAATCTAAGAAAGCTTTTTTCAAATTACCAGAAAAGGGAAATCGGAACAAAGCTGACTTATCCAAAAAAACATGCCCTCAAATTCTCGTCAGCTGAACTGGCCACGATTTTTCACCTTCCCTATGAAGCTGAAAATATCAGCCAGCTGATTGAATTTAGCTCGAAAAAAGCTCCTCCTCCCTTAAACCTTCCTAGCGGCAAAAAAGATACGACCATGTTTGGCGTCAGCAACTTTCAGGACAGAAAAATTGAGTTTGGCATCAAAAAAGAAGATCGCCGGCGTCATCTTTATATCATTGGTAAAACCGGCATGGGCAAGTCAAAAATGCTGGAGCTTCTTATAAAATCAGATATAGAAAAAAATCACGGAGTGATTTTACTCGATCCGCATGGTGATTTGCTCAAAAATGTTTGCAATTATATCCCTCAAGAACGCAGGAAAGACGTGATATATTTCAACCCGGCCGATACCGAGTATCCCATTGGCTTTAACCCCCTGGCCAATGTGAACTCTTTTGAGGAAAAGCAAAATATTGTCAACGGTTTTGTTTCCATTTTCAAAAAGTTTTTTGGCTTAAACTGGAACGAAAGATTTGAACATGTCTTGCGCTATACCACCCTTGCCCTGCTGGATTCACCCCGGGCCAATATCCTTGGAATACCGCGTATGCTAACCGACAATTTATTTCGTCAAAAAGTAATATCTTATATCAAAGACCCATTGGTAAAAAAGTTCTGGTCTACCGAGTTTGCCAGCTGGAATGAACAGTTTGCCGGGGAAGCGATTGTCCCGATTATAAATAAAATCGGTCAGTTTACCGCCAATCCTGCTATTCGCCATATTATCGGCCAGACGGAAAGCGCTTTCTCTCTGTCAGACATTATGGACAATGGCAAAATTCTTCTGGCCAACCTGTCTATCGGCAGCCTGGGGGAAGAAAACAGCGCACTACTGGGCTCCATGCTGGTGACCAAAATCTGGCAGGCAGCCATCGCCAGGGCCGACACGCCGGAAGAAAAAAGAAAAGATGTCTACCTTTATGTAGATGAGTTCCAAAATTTTGCCACCTCGGCTTTTGCCAACATTTTATCCGAAGCCAGAAAATACCGGTTAAATCTGACTGTTGCCCATCAGTATATGCAGCAGCTTCCCCATGAAGTCCTATCAACTATTTTTGGCAATGTCGGCAATATCGTCAGCTTTAGAGTAGGGGGTGAAGATGCCCTTATTTTGCAAAAAGAGTTTGAACCGGTCTTTTCTGTCAATGATTTTTTAAATCTTGATATGCAAAACTTTTTTATTAAAATGTCTATTGCCGGACAGGTGGCCAAACCGTTTTCTGCCCAAAGCATTTATCTGCCAAAAGCAGAACAGGAACAAAGCCACATTATCGCCGAAGACTCACGCCGCAGTTTTGCCAAATCCAAAAAAGAAGTAGAAAAAGAAATTGAAGATTGGGAAAAGGGAGAAAATATATTATCAAACAAAGTCGAGCAGGAACCCTATTTTCCTGAGCCGATAGTATAAAATTATCGCCCGTAGTCTTTATAGTAGCTGGTCATTACTTCACTTACTTCCCGTTCGTAGTCATCTTTGCCCAGCTTCCGGTTCAAAAAACAATAATCTTGGTTAATCAAATCCACACAGCCAAAAAGATGGTGGCTTTGTCTGCAGTTTTCGCACCAGCCGGAGTCAACAACTCTATCACTGTTGTTGATAAAAACTGAGTTGCTGATTTTATTTGAACCATAGCATTCATAGGCTTTTTCACTGCTAAAGCTCTGGGTTAAATCAAAACAGTTTTTACAACGGTGCGAATCAAAAAGGTAGGCACAATCCTCGCTTCTGGCGGCATCAAAACAAAGATACATGTTTTTGCTGTAGTGAACATGGTTGCCGTAGTCGGAGTTTTCCGCATTGGAAACTACAGTAGATGTAAGCGGAAAACGGCTAAAAAGTTTTTCCATGTTTTCAAGATTTTGACGCCATGGTAGTTGCAACAGTTCTTTTACTCTGGCTTTATACTCCTCTTCGGAAAATTGGCGGTTAAAAATACAGTATTTTTTAAAATTAAGGTAAACACAGCCAAAAAGATCATTGGAGTCGTTGCAGTCATAACAAAAATGTGAATCATATATTCTGGCGCAGTAGTTAAGAAAAGTCGAGTTATAAGCCTTGAAAGTGTCAACGCATTCATAACACTTTTCACTTTCGACTACATAATCCCCGTCTACACAATCCTTGGCCTGAAAAGAGTCATAAATATAGACCAGGTTTTGGCTATAGGAGGTATCAAAGGCAAAAAAACTGTTTTGGCAGTGAGCCAGATAATTTCCATATTCAGAGTTTTCCGAGTGAAATATATAAGAAGGCGGCAAAGGATAGCGTTGTTTCAACTGGCCAAACTCTTTTTGAAATTGTTGGAAATTCATAGGGGTTCTGTAATAATGGGTGAATTTTTTTCAAAATACTGCCGGTAGCAGTCTTTACAAAGTATCTTTCTTGTTTCCTTTGCGGGATTATAAGTAACAATAATATTTTTTTGGCACTCCTGACAGGTACTGCGATAGAGTTTCCGCTCTCCCCTGTCTTTCAAGCGCCTTTGCTGTCGGCAAAAAGGACAATCTACAGGCAAGGGTAATCCCATTCTTTGCAAAAACTCCTGCTCCTGAGAAATTACCCAAAACTCCTTACTACAGCTTTGACAAACTTTTTTAACTTGATCCATAGTGTCTATTATAAATTAATCTCGCTTAATCGCAATACTTTTAGTTTGGGAATAAAACGAAAGTGTTTAATATTGTCTGTAATTAAAACATACCCTTTATTGATAGCCATAGCAGCAATTATTGCGTCTAAAAACTGCAAACCGTATTTTAAATAATAATCAGCAAGCAGTTTTATTGCCAGTTGGTTTATTTCAGCTGAACCCCACTCGATATTAAACTGTCTCAGCATTTGCTGGATTAATTCCAGTTCTTTTTTGTTTCTGGCGCCGTAAGTACATTCTCCCAGGCTTATAAAAGAAATGGTTGGTTTTTTACTTCCTAAAAACTCGCCGGCATTTCTTTTCCCGCGAAAATGGTCAACTAATACAGTTGTATCTGCTAAATATTTGCTCATTCCCTAGCACCTGCTTTTTGTCTTAAAAAAGCAGCATATTCGGTATTTGATTTTATATCTTTCCTTTTTGCCCAAATACCAACCGTGGCGGCCAAAACTTTTGCAAGACTGTCCTTGTTTGTATTTGCCGCTTCATCGGCGGGGATGAGAAAAGCCTTGGCTTTACCAAATTTGGTAATCAAAAAGTTAGCTTTGGTCAAAGCCGCTCTTTCTACCAGCTCCGCCAAATTGTTTCTTGCTTCTTTTATACTAACTGTAGTGTAATTCATGTCTTAAATATATTACAAAGTTATAACTTTATCAAGTTTAGGCAAGCTATATTCCTCGGGCTTTATACCTTTCATGTATTCTTACCTGCCCCGCTCTTTCACCCATCGCTTGATAATATGTATTAAAATCCGGTATTTTAAAACTATTAAGAGCATCTTGAAACTTTTCCTTCCAAAGTTCTGCTCTATTCTTTTTTTCTTCCTTCTCTCCTTTATCCCTCGCACCCTCTTTTCTTTCCTGTTTTGTTAAGCTCCGACTACGATGTTCAAGTAAGGGTCCAATTCTTTGCTGTCTATTTTTTAGACTTCCATCTTGATTCCTGTCATAGGGCGGCCTATTTTCTGCCCAATTTCGATAATAAAAGTTAAAGTGTTCTTTTACTTTCTCCCACAACTCTCCTTTGGGATCATTTGTTCTTAAGTAACTAAGCAGCGCTATCCGCATTCTTGGCGCCACAACATCAGAGCTTCCTGCAATATAATCATCCGGCACAAAAAGCAAGCCAAAGGCAGAACAACGTAACATAGAATCAATATAATGCTCGGGATTTTCGATATCATCTTCTTTAAAAACACCGATAACGTTGCAGTTCCTATACATCCATAAATCCTTTTTGGCCATATATACATCTATTTTTGTTTGTTCATCTTTGGTAAAGATAACACAATCAAAATCAGAGTCGCGGTTTACCGCCCAAAGCGCGCTGCCAACGGGCAAAGCAATATAATCACCTTTGTTTATACCCCATATTTCTAAAGCTGATTCGATCAGTATAATGCTGTTTCTTCTATGTTCTCTGATGGATTCTGTTACTAACGGATGTTCCCACACTCTAGTGACAAATTTTCTAACTTGGGTAAGATAAGACTGCCGATGTTCCAAATATTGATTTGTTTCCTTAGACATATTAATTTATCCCAAAACTTTCCTTTATCTTGCTTATCCTGTCCCTCACTTTGGCGGCCTTTTCAAAATCAAGTATTTTGGCATACTCCCTCATCTGGCGTCTAAGCTTGACTGTATATTTTTTCGCCTCTCCGGGGGTTAGACTCTCCAACGAGAGTCCGTCCTTGGAGTACTCCAAGGACAAACCCTGCCGGTTTTCCTCTTTCTCCACCAGTTTATCTCTTATTGGCTTGACTATACTTTTGGGTTTAATATTGTGCCGACGGTTATACTCCAGCTGTACCTTTCGCCGGCAGTCAACCTCGGCCATTGCTTCTTGCATAGCAGTACTTGTCTCGTCAGCATACAGTATTACCCTGGAGGCGACATTGCGCGCCGCTCGGCCCATGCTTTGAACCAGCGATGTGCGTGAACGCAAAAAACCCTGCTTATCGGCATCAAGTATAGCCACCAGCGATACTTCGGGCAGATCAAGCCCTTCCCTCAGTAAATTTACTCCTACTATCACATCATATTTCCCGCCGCGCAAGTCTGCCAATATATCGCTTCTTTCTAGCGTAGCAATATCAGCATGCAGGTAGTTTACCTCTATGTCTGTTTTTTCTGTCAGGTAATTGCTTAGTTCTTCTGCCATTCTTTTGGTCAAAGTGGTGATAAGCACTCTTTCGTTTCTTGCTTTTCTTAGCTTTATTTCTTTGATAATATCTTGTATCTGGCCCTCACTTTTCCTTACTTCCACCACTGGATCCACGAGCCCCGTCGGCCTGATCAATTGCTGTATCACCCTTCCTCTAGATTGCCGAACTTCCCAGTCATCTGGTGTAGCTGAGACAAAAATAGTATGGGGCAGTTTAGACAAAACCTCTTCGAAGCGGAGAGGGCGGTTGTCGAGTGCCGACGGCAGGCGGAATCCAAAGTCGATGAGGGTTTTTTTACGGGATTCGTCCCCGCGGTACATTCCCCGTATTTGGGGCATGGTCATGTGGGACTCGTCAACCATCACCAGCCAATCGTCTTGATATTCATGGACAAAATAATCCAAAAGTGTATATGGCGGTTCGCCGGGTATACGGCCGTCAAAATAGCGGGAATAGTTTTCTATCCCATTGACATAGCCTAGCTCGGCGATCATCTCAATATCATAGTTTACTTTTTGCTCTAGCCGGTTGGCTTCCAGCATTTTTCCTTCGGAAACAAGCTCGTTCAAGCGGATTTTTAAATCCTCCCTTATTTGCTTAAAAGCATTTTTCTGCACATCCGGATCGGCCAGATAGTGTTTGGCCGGATAAAGAAAATATTCTTTTAGCTCTGTTTGGCTTTTGCCAAAAAAACTGCGGCTCGTTATTTTACCAACCTTTCCATTCTGCCACTCTATCCGGATAATCTCGTCGCTGTAAGCCGGCGCTACTTCCACTGCCTCGCCCCGCACCCGGAAAAAGCCGCGCGCCAGCTCCATCCGCGCCCGCTGGTAATAAAGGGTGATCAAGCGGTAAAGAAGGTCTTTAAGCACGGTTTTATCGCCCAGCTTGATGTCAAGCACGCGGTTTTGGTACTGCTCGGGTGAGCCAATGTTATAAATACAGGAAACAGAGGCCACTACGATCACGTCCTTGCGGGAAATTATTTGAGAGGTAGCGGCCAAACGCAGTTTATCTATTTCCTGGTTTATATCCGCCTCTTTGGCAATATAAGTATCGGTCTGGGGCATATAGGACTCGGGCTGGTAATAGTCATAGTAAGAAACAAAGTAGCTGACGGCATTGTTTGGAAAAAAGTCTTTAAATTCCTGATAAAGCTGGGCGGCCAGTGTTTTATTATGGCTGATAACCAGTGTCGGCTTCTGGGTATTTTCGATCAGGTTGGCGATGGTGTAGGTCTTGCCACTGCCTGTCACCCCCAAAAGTACCTGGTTTTTGTATCCTTTTTTTATCCCCTCTGTTAGTTTGGCAATCGCCTCCGGCTGGTCACCGGTCGGCTTAAAGTCAGCTTTTAGTTTAAACTGCATAAACTCCATTTTATCATTTATCTTGACTTTACTCTCTCTCTATGCTAAATTAAAACCCAAATATTAATTTGAAAGGAAAAATTATATGACAAATGAAGCCGCTACGACCGAGGGAGCATCTGCTGTTGATATGGTTCGTTTTCAGGCTGAAGTTGCTGGCGCCAGAGAAAGAATTACTAGCCACCCTCTATTTAATGATATAAAAGATAAAATCTTAGACCGAATGTGTAATAACGATATAACAGCATACCTAATGGTAGTACGTGATATTGATCCTCCGCCTCAATTTGCCGGACCAAAGGCCATGGTATACAGCTATACCGCCACCCAGCTCATGATTGAACAGCCAGACGAGTATAAAAATAACCCTTTGTTTGCTGAAACAGCGTTTTATTTAGCTTTGAATTCCGCAAAATTTTATTGGGAGAGCTACCCTTGGAAGAACTACCCGAAAAAAAACATTGCTGCAGATGTGATACAAAAAACAGTTGCCCAAATTGAAAAAGCACAAAATGCCAATATACTTAAACTAGATAAACTGCTAAGGACCTCAACCCAAAGCCAAAAGTCTCCCCAAAGACCTTAGTGCCTTTTTTGGTAAAATTTGTCAAAGCTAAAGATTTTATCAAGTTTAAACTCCTGATAAACAGCTATATTGGCGCAGTCAATAAAAGAAGTGCCCTTTTTCTTCTGGGCTTGAAAAATTTCCCATGCTTTAATGGTTGCTTTTTGGCTGACAAATATTTCCTTGGCGCCTAAGTTTTTTACTCTCTTTAAAAAGTTTAAAGCTGTTCTTTGACCAAACTTATAACTCAAAACAGTGGCTGTTTCCTGCAAGACTAGATTAGTTATAAAAAAATCAGCCTTTTGGGCTAAATATTTCTGAAAATCTTTTTTTGATTTGAGATGCAAAGCATCCGAAGCAACATATAGGGCAAATAAGATGTCCGAATCAAATAAAATTTTCATCCTATCTTCTTTTGATAATATTTATTTATCTCCCCGACTGCATTAGTTTTACTTTTCCCCTTATATTTACCCACAAAGTCTTTCATTGGATCAGACATTGCTTGATCTTGTGCCAATATCTTTTTCAGCCCTTTTCTAATCAGCTCAGACATGCTGACATCCTTAACCGCGGCCATATTCTTTAGGGGCAGATAAAGCTCTTCCGGTATATATACTTGCATTCTATTCATCATATATACATTATACATCTATACATTACTTCTGTCAAAACATTCAACTCCGATGTTTTTTTCAGTTTGGATTTTTAATGCTTAATTATTGAAATTTTTCCCAGCTATTGACATTACTCTCTCTCTCTCTGCTAAATTTTTCCTATATATATTAAACTACTACGGGCTTACGCCCGATAGAATTTTATAAGGCAAACTTCGTT
>CAYNBK010000020.1:0-10609 GCA_964395485.1 uncultured Pseudomonadales bacterium | reverse complement strand
GGTATGTCACGACACAACAACTGGCCGCTAAGGCTTTTTTCAAGCGGATATCCGCTTGATTCTTCTGTTTCTATTGCCCAAAAAAAACCCAGTTTTTTTGCCAAACTAATACTGCGGGCAATAATTTTATTATTTTTAATACTGCCGGGGAGGTCTACAATAATATAAGGAATTGAATGGGCCGAATCCGTATGCAAGTCAATCGCATAGTTTGGCTTTGTCTTCATTATGGTTGAAATAATTAATATAGCCAGTTTATCGGCGATTGAATCTTTATAAAAAGCGCTGCTATCAAAACTGCGGTTAAGGTCGCTTTCAGAATATGCCTCCCGCCTGGAAATAGTTTCAAAACCACTGGGATTTAATATAGGAAAGGCGTAGATTTTCCCCTTTTTTAAAGGATGTTGCTCCAGCCTTTTAAACACAGACTGAATCACGGCTGTACCAGTCACCTCATCTCCATGAATAGCGGCTGTCAACCAAAGTACCGGCCCCGGATAGCCGCTGTCTGCCCAAAGCATCGGCAGCATACGGGTAGATTGATCTATTCCTTTTAAAATGGAAATATAAGTTTTTTTGACCTGCATGGGTATATTTTACTCTATAAACATAGGTAAAAATAGTGTTATAATAAAAATAAATTAATAAAGGAGGTAGAGATGTTGGCTAAAAATCCGGCAGATCTTTCCCAGGTGGATAATAAGAAAAAAGACCAGGAAATTTTGCGCCTGGCAGTCATTGCAGAACTCGACGCCGTCAGTTTGTACGAACAGCTGGCCGCCGCTACCAACGACAAAAAGCTAAAAAAAGTTTTGCTGGAAGTAGCCAGAGAAGAAAAAACCCATGTCGGCGAATTTCAAACTTTACTCCTGCAAAAAGACAGCCAGCAGGTAAAAGAACTGGAAAAAGGCAAAAAAGAGGTAGAAGAACTCACTTAATCTTTGTTAAAAACGCTGGGAAATTTGAGTCCGTTTTTCTTTTACAAAAAACATCAATATTGTCGCAGTTAGGCTAAGGCCTAAAGAAAAATAGAACGGCATTAGAATATAAACTTTATCCCATAGCCATCCAGCCAAAAAAGAAGCCGATAAACTAGCAAAACCGACCACCATTTGAAAAGTCCCCAGTACGCTGGCGCGCAAATTTTTAGGAGCCAGCTCCGAAACCAAGGTTTTTTTGTACCGGTTCTATCGCCGCCAGATGCAAACCATAAACAATAATGGCAAAGATTATTGCCGGCATTGTCTGGCCAGTAATCAGAATCAGGCAAACCAAAGCCCAAAAAGCAAAGGCCGCTATCATTACTTTTTTTCTTCCCACTTTATCGGCCAAACGGCCAAACCGGATAAATCATGTCCGATCCAAAATCATTTAAAAAGGATGCAATGCTAAAAATCCTGACAGTTTTTTGGCTTGGCTGGCTGTTTTTGTCATGTTAGACCCCTTCTTTTATCGGATTAAATATTTGCCTTAATAAAGCTTTCAAATTGTGTTTGTAAATAAAAAGTGCAGATAGCAAGGAAACAATCAAAGGGATAATGTAATAAAACAGCCGAAAAAGCGAAACTGCTACCAAAGAATGTTCCAAGCTTATTCCAAATAGGCTTAAAATACCAATCATTGATAAATCCTGCACCCCCCAGCCCCCGGTAAAAAATAGTATACTGCCAGCCAAAACACTTAAAGAAAACCCCATAAATATAGGAGCAACAGAAATACTTATCCCGGTGGCAAAATAAGCCAGACAAAGAGTCAATGCCATCATAATCCAATCTAAAAGCAAACAAATAAAAAGTAGTAAAACCTTTTTTTTATTTGTTTTTAGGGAGTTTCCAACTTGACCCAAGCTATAATCTATCTTAAGCAAAAACTTATCCGGGTTTTTAAATTTTAATATTTTGCCAAACGAAGAAAACCTTGCAAACAAAGACTTCCGGAATGAATGTTTGACAAAAAAAAGGGTAAGAAAAAACAGCAATAAACTCATCAATAGTCCCGCGAGAAATAGTTCACTGCTTTGTTTTTGGTTAAACAACTTGCTTTGCAAAATATAAAACAGGGAAAGCGGCATAAAAATATATATGCTAACCACACCGGTAGCATAGGCGTGCAATATCAAAGCCGAGCTGATTTTCCCCAGCGGCATTTTTTGCTTTTTTAACAGATAGATACGCATACTGGCTCCGGATAGTCCCCCCAAAGAAAAATTATTGCTTATGGCCGAAGAAAGCAAACCAATATAAAAAGACCGAAACCGGCTGATTCCATGAAAAAAAAACCTCACCGCCAATACAAAGGATAATCCAATTAAAAAATATGAAATAACACTGCTTAGCATAATTAAAAATATAAAATTTATTTTGACTTGAAAAAGCAAATGAAAATAACGCAACCAGTCAATCCGGCCGACAAAAAGAAAAAACACCAGGATAAATGCCAGTAAAAATACAAACTGGATAATTTGAACAATTTTCATTATATTTATTATAAACTATCTATTGTGAAAAAATTATTAAAAGAAAGAGGGTAAAAAAATGAGCAACTATCAAAAATTTAGCCAGAATGAGGCCAAGAAAGTCGGAGAAACTCTAGATATTAAATGGGACAAATTTGATATTGAACAATTTCGCCGCGGCATGGATATTGAATTGGAGCATGGCAAAATCAACCCAAATACTAATGTATCTAACGACGATCCTTTAACTACCGGAAAAATAGCCCTCGCACATTTAAACGAGTTTCCTGACTACTACACCAGGCTTGATAATATGGAAAAAGAAGCCGAAGCTTATTGGAAAAAATAATATTAATAAGGATAAAAAAAGCCCCCGAAAGGGGGCTTTTTTTACTTAAACGCTACAACTTTTTTTTCTACATGCCACCCATTCCGCCCATGCCACCCATTCCGCCCGGCATTCCGCCTGCACCCTTCTCTTCTTTTTCCGGTAAATCGGTGATCAAAACCTCTGTAGTCAACACCATAGTAGCTACGCTGGTAGCATTCTGCAGGGCTGTCCGGGTTACCTTGGCCGGATCAACAATACCGGCCGACAGCATTTTTTCAAACTTGTTGCTGTAGGCATTAAACCCATAGTCACCTTCACCTTCCATTACTTTCTTAACTACCCAGCCATCATCTTCACCGGAGTTTTTCGCAATCCAGCGAAGCGGCATAAACAGAGATTTACGGACTATTTCTACGCCCAGTTTTTCTTCGGCATTATCGGTTTTTACCTTGTCCAAAACTTTACTCGCCCTAATTAGGGTAACGCCTCCCCCGGGAACAATTCCTTCTTCGGCTGCAGATTTGGTAGCTTCAACCGCGTCTTTTACTCTTTCTTTTTTCTCATTCATTTCCACTTCAGTCGCGGCGCCGACATTAATCTGGGCTACTCCGCCGGACAATTTGGCCAGTCTTTCCTGGGCTTTTTCCCGGTCAAACTCTGAATCAGATGCTTCAATTTCATTTCTGGTGGCGCTGATTCTGGCTTGAATTACCGAACGGTCGCCTTTCCCGCCGATAATACGGCAATTTTCTTTGTCTGCCCAAACCTTATCTGCCCGGCCGCAGTCTTCAGGTTCTACACTCTCCAGCTTTCTACCGGTATCCTCGGAAATAAAAGTTCCTCCGGTTAAAATAGCTATATCCTCAAGCATGGCCTTGCGCCGATCGCCAAAACCGGGAGCCTTGACTGCCAAAATATTAAAAGATCCCCTCAGTTTATTGACTACCAAAGTAGCCAAAGCCTCTCCTTCAATATCATCGGCAATAAGAACAATATTTTTACTGATTTTAACCAGTTTTTCCAAAAGCGGCAGTAAATCATTGATGGCCGATATTTTTTGGTCAGTTATCAAAATGTATGGATTTTCTATCTCTGCCTCCATGCTATCAGGGTTAGTGACAAAATAGGGCGAAGCATAACCTTTATCAAACTCCATACCCTCTTTATACTCGATATCCACTTCCAATCCCTTTCCTTCTTCTACTGTTACTACCCCGTCTTTACCGACTTTTTCCAGAGCCTCGGCTATTTGCGAACCTATTTTTTCGTCAGCCGCCGAAATAGTAGCAACTTGTGTTATTTCATCTTTGCCCTTAACCGGCTTTGCCATTCGCTTGATTTCCGCTACCACTGCTTCTGTTGCTTTTTCCATACCTCTTTTAATAATCATCGGGTTGGATCCGGCTACTATGTTTTTTAAACCGGCTTGAACCATGCTTTGGGCTAAAACAGTAGCGGTAGTAGTACCATCTCCTGTATCGTCATTTGTTTTGGAAGCAGCCTCTTTAAGAAGCTGTGCTCCCATATTTTCGAACGGGTCTTCCAGTTCAATCTCTTTGGCAACAGTCACTCCATCGTGTACCACGCTGGGAGCTCCCCATTTTTTATCCAAAGCGACATTTCTACCCTTTGGTCCCAGGGTGGTAATTACCGCCCTAGCAAGAATATTAATGCCTTTTAGTATTTTTTGTCTGGCTTCTTCGCCAAAAACTAGTTGTTTTGCCATTTTTTATCTCCTTTTTATAGCCAAAGGCCCGTCTGCCTCCGGCGAAACTTTATTTTACAATTGCTAACACATCTTCAAATTTTACAAACAAGTATTCTTTTCCTGAAAGATCAAGCTTTACCTCGTCTCCACCCCATTTTTTATAAATAATATTGTCCCCTGCCTTGCATGGAGCTTTACGCTTTGCTTCATCCGGACCAACTGCCAAAACAGTTGCCTGTTGCGGTTTTTCATCATGAGAGTCAGGCAAATATATGCCGGATTTGGTCTTTTTCTGAACCTGAACCGGTTCAACTAAAATATAGCCCTGAGTAGGCTGAAGCTTTATTTTGGACATCTTTTTTAATCCCCCTTTTTAACAAATATCAAGATTTACAATATCATGATATTGTCTAAACTAATTTATTATTAAAAAACCGAAGGATCCAGGCAGAAATTAGCACTTAAACTATACAAGTGCTATTTTAGGATTAAGTTCCGATATTGTCAAGGGCTTTTATAAATCTGCAAGTAAAATACTGCTTGATATTTTGGAATTGTACGGCCATACCACTCTTATCTGCCCCCCATACCTTTCTACAATGATCTTTTTTCGATCCTGATGTAAGGTATGAGAAGAAACCGCCAAAATCCGCGGCCTAAGCTGAGAAATTAAAAGCTCATGGGCGGCTGACGTGCTAAATTTTTCCGGCAAGGGAAAAATATAATCTACCAACCCGCTTTTCTCTAAATTTTTCATCCTTTTTTTAATTGTATTTACCGGTCTTCCTTTTCCTTTTAGCTGTTTTACTCTTTTATCTGATTCCAATCCAAGTAGTAAATAATCTCCCTTTTTTCCGGCAGAAGCTAAAAACTGCAAATGCTCAGAATGGAGCATGTCAAAACAACCGGTAACAAGCACCAAAGATTTTTTTTCCTTGCGCAGCTTGACTAATTCCGATAATAAATCAGGAAGGCTAACTATGGACATAATAAAAAATAAGAAAAATTACAGTATTAAACTTGCAGGGCATTGACAATTTCTTCACCAAATTGGGCAGCAGCCTCCGGCCCCCGGGCGGTAATTATTTGTCCATCTCTTACTACCGGCTGTTTGCTGTACACTGCTCCTTGTTTCACCAGATTTTCTCTTTCCGTGGGAAAAGAACATGCCTTTTTCCCTTTTAAGATACCGGCATTTGCCAGTATGCTGGGAGCTATACAAATAGCGGCTAAAACTTTGTTCTGATGGAAAAACTCTATGGTCAGTTCATGCACTTTTTTATCATGAAAGTAGCTTTTTGCTCCCTTGCCGCCGCACAAAACCAAAGCATCATAATCTCTACTCTTAATATCTTTCAGCGGTAAATCTATCCTGGCTTTTCCTCCCAGAACCCCGCTGGCTTCTTCTTCCTTGGTATCAGCCGAAGTAAAAGTTTGAATCCCTTTTGAAAGTAAAATAACCCGCGGCTGGAAATACTCCTCGTCACGAAAAGCAAGTGGAGCGACAAGAAACAAAACTTTTTTATTCTTATTTATATTACTCACAATGATCTTATTGTACCTCTTTTTGACGCTTTTTAAAAGCCTCAAGTACTGATTTGCTTCTGTTTTTGGGGTGAAAATAGGCAAAATGAAGTCCGATTTTTTCATTGCTGATATTTTTTTTCATATAAAAATATTGCAAGCGGTAAAAAAAAGTATTTAATAAAAACAGTGTTTTTGATCTGCGGCCTTTATTTTTGTTTTTCAGTTTAAATTTTGCTTTTTTATTATTGAAAATATTTGGCCAATATTGAGCGGCCCAAGCATTGTCTTGTATAAATTTTTTATAGGTATTGTTTCTATCAAATAAAGGCTGCATGGCCAATAGTTCGTGTGCAGTAAAAGCATTTTTCTGCAATATTTCCAAACTGCCGGTATCAAACCATAAATTTATGCAGATTTTATCTTTAACTGAATCCGTTAAACCGCTTCTTCTCTGCTTGCCGGTTTTTAAAAACATCAAAAACACAAAAAGCCTGCTCAGCCAGAGACGGTCCTTTGCCGCAATCAGCATAAGGTCTATATCGTCTTTTTCGTCAGCATTCTGCATGGCGGTATTACCGGTCAAACCAATCATCAATACCCATGGTACTTTTTTGGCAATCTGTTTTGCGGTAAATATGGCTATTTTTTGTTTTTTCAAAGAATAACTCCGCCGCTCTGGATAGTTTTTTATATAACTGCTTTTACCGGGTAAGGCAAAACGATTTTTTTCTTTTATTATCTTTTTTTCTTTTAAAAGTTGTTCTATTGTTTTATTTACTTCCTTTTTATCTTTTTTATCCAGCCACTGCCGCCAAAACCAATCATAAATCTGATCCAAACTAAGAGAGTAGCAAAAATGGTCGTGATAGGATAAAGTGGACAAAATCGACTTAGCTGTCATAGCTTTCATTTATTGACTGTTTACACGATAACTGCTTAGAACCTGGCTAACTCCCTGAGCAGCCGTACTAAGGGCGGCGGTAGAATCTTCTCCATCATTAACAACCGAATTTACGGCGTTTTCATAATATTTGATAATTTTATCGTCAATGCCGCTGTCATGAGTACCTGATGCCATATACCAGCTTTGGGCATAGGGAGCTTGAGAGACAAAAGCGCCGACAACCGGATCATTTTCCAGCTCTGAAGCCAAAGATAATTTCGGGTACGGCTCACCAAACAATCTAACTTTGCTCGCCTGATTGTATAACAAGCGCAAATTATCGTCCTGCGAAAGGAAAGCTAAAAAATTGTTTGCTTCTTCTTTATACTTCGACGATGCGGCCACACCCTCTGCCCAATAATTTGCCCAAGCTACTTTACTATCCGGAAGTTGTGGTACCGGTGCTGTTTTAAAATCAAGTTCGGGGTTTATATTTTTTATGTCAAACGCTCTCCATGAAGGAGCAAAAATCATCGCCACCTTGCCGGTGGCAAAAGCGTAAACCGAAGAAGGTAAAGTCTCATCCCAGACTTTATCTCTGGTAGTAAATAAGGTATAGAAGGTCAGAGCATCGGAAGCCAAATCATCTGTAGGATCGGCTAAATTGGCATTATTCTGCAGCATCATCAACCCCAATATATCAGAAAAGTGGTCAATATTGCTGCTGGTACCAAGAGCAATTCCGGCAATTTGTATGCGTCCATTTTCTCCCAACACCGTTAGTTCGGCGGCAGTTTTTTGTAACTCTTCCCAGCTGGTGGGAACTTGTTTACCGGCATTGGAAAATAATTGTGTATTGTAGTAGAGGGCTAAACCATCATACATTAGAGGAACGCCGTATAACTGGGAATTAAGCATCAAATCCTTTTTAACTACCGGGTAATAATCATCTACCTTTATTTGTTTGTTGTCCAGCGGGCTTAGTTCGTTAATAAGCATCGGTAGCCAGGTGTTGTGATAGCGAAATATATCCGGACCGGATGTTGAATCACTTTTTTTATTGGCTAAAGCCGATTGCAAACGAACACTATAATCCTGATAAGAAGACTGCTGATAGTTGATTTTTACATTCGGGTTTTCCTGCTCAAACTTATCAATCACTGTTTGTATAATTTCAGGGCTTTCCCATAAACCCCAGTATGTCAACACTATTTGCTTACCAGTGGGTAAATCACTCGTTCCCTGGGGTTTTTGCAGTCTCGGAATAAGCACTTTCACCACTAAAAAACCAATAAAACCCAAAAATAACAAAGCCAGTACAATTGCCCCCAGTTTTAGCAGTAATGATTTTACTTTACCAATTCCCGAAGCTTTATCTTTTTTTTCTTCTTCGCTTGATTCCGGGAGTTCTTTATCCTCCTCCTGATTTAGCCAAGGCGGGGGCGGAACATTTCCTCCCGCAGAAATACTATTGTCTGGTGCTTCATCCTGGGTGGTTTTATCGGGGAGGAGTTGATTTTCTGATGGCTCTGAGATCTGTGGTACCGGCTCGTTTCCGCTGGCTGACAATGCTTGGTCTGCTTGGCCTGCCGGCTCAACTACATTTTGCTGGGCTTTAAGCTCTATGTTTGGCGCCTTATTTTCAGTTAAAGAATCATTTCCTGTTTGAATTTGGCTATTTTGCCCTGTTGATCCCGCTGCGTTTTCCTCTGATTTAAATTCAGCCCTTGATTGAGCCTCTTCAGGCGGGGAAAAACTGTTGGAATTATTATCGTTTAAACCAAGCGGATTATTGTCCATATTAAAAACAAAATACTTTCATTTATAATAAACATCATATCAAAGATGACAACAAAAAAACAAGTAAAAGTTACCGGCTTCTTAATGCTCGTATTTAAAAAAACACTGCTTATGGCTATATTTGGACTGACATTAATAATGCTCTTGATTGCCTGCTTTTATCTTGCTTATTATCAAAAAATTTATCCCTCAACAAGCTTGGCCGGAGTTGATCTTTCCGGTCTTTCCCAAAAAGAGGCTTTAAATAAAATGGAAGCTGGACTGGCAAATCAACAAAATGAAGAGTTGGTTTTTTCCTATAACGACAGCACAATAAGTGCTAAAATAAGTGCGCTTGAGGTCGACTACCAGCTTCCGGCAAATATATTTACAGCCTACCGGCTGGGGCGCAGTGGCGGATTTTGGCAAAACCTTCAAACCCAGACAAAGCTATTGGTAAAAAAAGAGGCGCTAAAATTAGAAGTAAAATATAATCAAAACGCTCTGAAAAATATTCTTTCGCCTTTGTCAGGGCAAATATATAAAGCAGTAATAAATCCCAGTATTAACATCGTTGACAATTTTGGCATAAAAACTATTAAAGTAAATCCGGGTGAAAATGGACAGGATATTGACTGGCAGAGCCTGGATCAAAACTTAAGGCACAACTTAGGATATTTAAAAAAACAAAAAATAAACGTCTCCTCTCATCAAATCAAAGTCAGTATCAGCTCCGAACAAGTTCAAACCAGCAAGAATCGGGCAGAAAAAATGATCAACAAAATAATTCGCTTAAATTTTGAAAATAATCAATGGGAAATTGATGACAATAAAATGATAGGTTTTATCAGCTATAGCGAAAAATATGATAAAAACAAAGTTGCCTCATATTCTGTTTACCTGGCCAAGTCAACTGACAGGCCCGCCCAAAACGCTTTGTTTGTTTATGAAAATAGCCAAGTAAAAGAATTTAAACCCGCAAAAGAAGGTATAATTCTAGATCAACACAAAAGCACCCAAATGCTTGTTGCTTCGCTGGAAAAAATGGAAAACACTATCCAGTCCGAAGATCAAATCAGTCTACCGGTAATTGTCAGTCAGGCAAAAATATCAACAGCTGATTCAAATTCATTTGGTATAAATAGTCTTTTGGCAAAAGGAGAAAGCTGGTATTATCACTCCATCCCCTCCCGCATTCACAATCTGGATCTGGCCAGTTCTAAATTTCATGGCATTTTAATCCCTCCGGGGGAAGAGCTTTCATTTAACCAAACCGTGGGGGATATTTCCATGCAATCTGGTTATCAACAAGCATATATTATTAAAAACGGGCGGACAATTTTAGGCGATGGCGGAGGAGTATGCCAAGTTTCTACTACCTTGTTCCGGGCAGCCCTAAATGCCGGACTGGAAATTGTCAGCCGGACCGGACATGCTTACCGGGTATCATATTACGAATACAACTCTCCCGTTGGCCAAGACGCCACTGTATTTGATCCCCAGCCTGACTTAATTATAAAAAATAATACCGACCATCATATTTTAATTCAAAAAGTAATTGATAAAAGTAACTATTATCTCTCTTTTTTAATTTACGGAGCCCCGGACGGCCGGCAAGTTTATATTTCCCAAAGCAGGATCTGGGATCAAGCACCACCCCCGCCTGACCTTTATCAGGAAGACCCAACATTGCCTGCGGGCACAGTTAAACAAATCGACTGGGCCGCTTGGGGGGCTAAAACCGCTTTTGACTATAAAGTCAGCAAAGGCAATGATATTCTTCAAGAAAAAACATTTTATACCAACTATCGCCCATGGCAGGCAATATATTTGCAGGGAAGTAAAACTGATTAAGTTGGGGATTTTTATTAAGGGGCTTGCCTAGATAACGCCCGAAACCTTGTACTTTTTAATCATTGCTTGTAG
>CAYNBK010000019.1:0-10649 GCA_964395485.1 uncultured Pseudomonadales bacterium | reverse complement strand
TTGCTATGAAAAAAAATTACTGCTAAACTGTTTTTTATGAAACAAATCGCGCGGGATATAATCGGGGAGCTATTGGAGTCCGGTAAGCAGACTGTTAAGCAAGCCGGTGCCGTACCGGGGCAGATAGTCAAAACGGCAGTACCCGGAGGAAAAGCATCCTCGGGTCAGAAAAGCGGAACTTCAGTAAATTCAATCAAAACCAGCGAAGGTAAAGCCGCTCCATTTCCACCGTCAATGCCTGGCCTGGAAACAAATCACCGGCCTCAGGGCAACCCGGGCGACGACCAGCTTCAACAGCTCATTATGATGGATAATCAAAGGCGAAAAACAGGCATGGACAACATAAGGGCACAGTTGACGCAGTTGAAAATAAAGCGCTACAAAGAAATACAGCAGGAAATTCAAATAGCCCGTAAAAAAAGAGAAGAAGAAATACCGGAATATATCGCCGGTAAACCGGGAGCGCCGCGCACCAGGCAGGAACAGCTAGAGATGGAAGAAAAACAAAAAGACGATGCCCAAAATCAAGCACAGGCACAAAACGGACCCCTTCTTCCCAGCGGTCCGCAGTCGCGCGGATCACTCTTTTTTGCCAAACAGCGAAAGGGCTCGAGTGAGCTGAAGCTAGGCAAAGACGGTTAGCAAGCCCTTCTTTTAAGCCCTTTTCTGCTAAATACTTTTGCCAGAACGATCCCGCACAGCAGCTATAGCAATCTTGCAAATATAGTTAGTTTTAAAATTCCGTTTATTTGTTATGCGATCACATGCGTGATATACTGGATTTGTTATGGGAAAGCAGGGTATAAAGAAAAATATTGCCGGAGGAAAAGCCAGCAATTACGTTGCAAAAAATTCTTCCATAAAAGCAAAACGAAGAGCAAGCAGAGAAGATATTAAAAGAAAAGTAATAAAAATTAGTTACGGCTTGTTTCACACTTTGTCAGATTTAATTTTGTGGGAGGCCGTTTTTTTTACTGAATTAGGTTCGGCCAGTAAAGGCAGGCCCTATGCCTTTCTTTATAAAGCCCAAGAAAAATATGATTATTTTGATAAAGCAAAAATCCGAGATGCACTTTATAATCTGAAAAGAAAGGGCTTGCTTTTATCACTGGCTTTAGGCTTAAAAGAAGAGTTGATTACGGCTGAAGCCCACAA
The DNA here is from genome assembly GCA_964395485.1 of uncultured Pseudomonadales bacterium. Taxonomy (GTDB): domain Bacteria; phylum Patescibacteriota; class Microgenomatia; order UBA1400; family CAYNBK01; genus CAYNBK01. The sequence goes on along the minus strand of CAYNBK010000019.1, from coordinate 9,494 downwards.
GCGTTTAAATAGGATTTTACCAAGATATGATCATAAAAGAATTTGGGATAAAAGAGTTTATCTAGTAACGTATGATATTCCTGAAGAACAAAAAGCAAAAAGAAACTTGTTATATCAATTTCTAAAAAAAAGTAAGTGCGCTCTGTTGCAAAGAAGCGTCTGGATATCAATTTTTAATCCTAAAAAAACCATCAGAGAATTTGTTCAAAAAAATAATATTGAGGGACAAATTATTGTTTCTGATTTAGGGCCGGATGGAAGCATAGGGGATAAAGACCTGAAAGAACTACTTGCTGAAATTTACAATTTACATGATTTAAATAAGCGCTATTCTGAATTTTGTCACAAGACTAGCAAGGCAGTAAGCATATATGAAAGAAAGCAGCTTAATTTTTTATATTTGTCAATCCTTCGGGATGATCCGCAATTACCATTTACTTTATTGCCCTTAGATTGGCAAGGGGATAAAGCATTTTTATTATACAGAAAAATAGCTTGATAAAATTATTGATAAAAAATCCCGTCTATTTTATATGTGATCGCATGTTGGATAAACGGGGCTTATTGGGTGACCAAGTTAAACAGTTTTATTTATAAGGGAAATTTAGTAAGATATTTAGCAGGATACAGAAAAGCAATAGGTTGGGCCTGTAGGCAAACGGTATACCATACCCTTCGCATGGGTATATTCCGGGTTCGATTCCCGGCAGGTCCACCAGATATGAATATATACAATTCCCTAACAAGAAAAAAAGAAAAATTTATGCCCGTTGGTTCGGCGGGAGTAGGTGTTTATACCTGCGGTCCGACGGTTTATGACTATGTTACTATCGGTAACTGGCGGACATATATACTCGGCGATTTACTGGTTCGAACGCTTGGTTATCAAGGCTATAGCGTTGACTATATTATGAATATTACTGATGTCGGCCATCTGACGGGAGATAATTTGGGAGATGCCAGCACCGGTGAAGACAGGATGGAAAAAGCCTCGGAAAGAGAGGGGAAAAATGCCTGGAAGATTGCAGAATTTTATAGCAGCGACTTTAAAAGGGGCTATAAAAAATTGAATTTAGTTGAACCAAAAAGCTTTTGCGAAGCGACCAAACATATTAAAGTGCAGATTGAGCTTATTAAGGCCATTGAGAAAAATGGATATACCTATCGCATTGACGACGGGATATATTTTGATGTGCAAAAATACAGCCAAAACGGCTATAAATACGGAAAGCTTTCTACTTTGGACAAAATCAAACCCGGCGCCAGGGTAGAATTAAATCTCCGGAAGAAAGACCCGCGGGACTTTGCTTTATGGAAGTTTACTGTTCCCGGCAGTGGTCCCAGAAGACAAATGGAATGGTATTTCGATGGCCCATTAAGCGGCAATTTGGCAGACAGTAAAAGCTTGGAAGAGCTCAAAAAAAGAGGTCATGTTGAGGATAATTGGGTGGCTACAATCGGTTTCCCCGGCTGGCATATAGAATGCAGTGCAATGAGCCTTAAATATCTGGGCAATGCATTTCATGGCAGGCAGTTTCATGCTGAACAAAGCAGAACCATTGACATCCATATCGGTGGGGAAGACCTTAAAAGTACGCATCATCCCAATGAAATCGCCCAGTCGGAGGCCGCCACCGGTAAGCATCCTTTTGTAAAGTACTGGATGCACGGCGCTTTTTTGCTGGCAGACGGCGGCAGGATGGGAAAGTCGCTGGGCAATGCATACAACCTGCACGACCTGGATGAAAAAGGCTACGACGCTATGGTCCTTCGCTATTTTTATCTGACTGCCCATTACCGCCGGCCACAAAACTTTACCTGGATGGCCTTGGACGGCGCCCAAAACGCTTGGGAAAAACTGAAAAATAAACTAGAAGAGTTAAAGAGTGAGGACAGCAAGTTCTCTGATCCGGGAGACAATCCGCCAGCTGGCGGAGCTACCCCCGAAATGCTGGCTATCGGCGATAAATACCAGCAGGCTTTTGATAACTATTTAAACAACGATCTTGACATGCCGGGAGTCCTTAGCGTTTTGTGGTCAATGTTGAAAGATAAAAAACTGACAAATAAAGCAAGGTATGAACTTTTTTCCCGTTGGAACATGGTTTTGGGTTTTGTTTTCCCCAAAATAGGCAAGACACCATCTGCAGTCAGCAAACTGGCGGAGGAGAGGGAAAAGTATAAAGAAAAAAAGAACTATAGCAAAGCAGACGAAATCCGCAGTCAAATAGAAAAACTGGGCTACACAATCGAAGACAGCCGATTCGGTCCAAAGCTAAACAGGAAAAAGTAAAAAAATATTTAATTTGAATTATGAATATTTCGGTTGGGATCGTCGGGTTTCCTAATGCCGGTAAATCAACTCTCTTTAACGCGCTGTTAAAACGGCAGGCGGCCGGTACGGCGCCGTACCCTTTTTGCACGATTGAGCCAAATGTCGGGATAGTGCCGGTGCCTGACGAAAGACTGGCAGTTCTGGCAAAAATAGTCAGTACGGATAGGATAGTGCCGGTTACGGTAGAGTTTGTCGATATCGCCGGCTTGGTAAAAGGGGCGCACAAAGGCGAGGGGCTTGGCAACCAATTTCTCGGGCATATAAAAGAAGTTAATATAATCCTTTTTTTACTGCGAGGCTTTGAGTTGGTTGATGTAGACAAAGCCGGAAGCGCCGATCCGGAGACAGATTTAGAAGCGTTGAAAACAGAACTGCTCCTTAAAGACCTGGATACTCTGGAAAAACAAAAAGAGCCCAAAGGCGCGGCATCCAAAGAAGAAAAGTTAAGGTGGCAGGCAGTGCTTAAAGCCAAGGCTTTTGCCGCTGAAGGGAAATACCTGTTTGACATAATGGCAGAAAAAGACAGGGAATTTGTTTGTGATCTTTGTCTGTTGACACTTAAAGACTATATGGTGGGGATAAATGTGCTCGAAAAAGACCTGGCAGATGCGGAAAATACAGTAAAAAAGTATAGTGGGCTTGACCCTTTTGTCATCAGCGCCAAAACAGAAGAAGACCTGGCATCTATGAGTGAAAATGAACAAAAGGAATATCTGGCAATGTTGGAAGTCGGGGAGTCCAGTCTGCAAAAGCTGATAAAAAAAGCATATAAAAAACTAAATCTTATTTCTTTTCTTACGGCCGGTACTATCGAGGCCCGTGCCTGGACGATAAAAGACGGCACCCTGGCGCCTCAGGCGGCTGGCGCTATCCATACCGACTTTGTCAAAAAATTTATCAAAGCCAAAGTGGCAAGTTACAAAGATTTTGTCAGCTGCAGGGGCTGGAAAAACTGTGCCAGTGGCGGTAAAATAAGAATGGAGGGAAAGGATTATGTAATGCAGGATGGTGATATAGTGGAGTTTATCGTCGGAAAATGATCTCCCTCCGGGCCAGGTTGCTCCACTCTGCTATTTAGCCGTGTTTCGCGCCTGATCCTTCACAGGACGCGGTTGGCAAATAATTCTTCTTGTGTTATACTCCTAATATCAAGAAGCGGTGCATTTTATCTAAGAAAACTATGAAAAATTATCAAATCGTTTTTATTATCGACAGTACGAAAAACAGCAAAAATGAGGCCAAAAAAGTGTCTCAGCTTATCACCGAACTAAAGGGGAAAATAAACAAAGAAAACACTCTCGGGAAAAAGACTCTGGCATATCGCATTGACAAAAAATGGGAAGGGGATTATTTTCATTATTTTTTCAGCATGGGTGAGGATAAGGTAAACCAGCTGAAAAAAGAAATTTTTCAAAAAAATATGACTATGCGTTTTTTGCTGATTGCTGATGAAATAGCTAAAAAAAAGACAGGTAAAAAAGTAGCAAAAAAGGAGTAGATTATGTCCAGCCGATCATTAAACAAAGCCATTCTTATCGGAAATTTGACCAGGGACCCCGAACTTCGCTATACGCCGCAAGGTACTCCGGTTTGCTCCTTTGGTTTGGCCACCAACCGCAGTTGGACCGACGCATCCGGCCAAAGACAGGAATCGACTGAGTTTCACCGGATTGTAGCCTGGCAGAAGCTGGCAGAACTTTGCAGTCAGTTACTTTTCAAAGGCAGGAAAATATATGCAGAAGGCCGTTTACAAACCCGCAACTGGACCAGCAATGAGGGGCAGGAAAGAACCACTACCGAAGTTGTTATAGATAATATGATTATTCTTGACAGTAAAAGAAAAGAAGAGTCGGACGGCCAAGGTTCGTCCCCGACCTATACACCGCCAGCCAGCCCGGCGGATGATAAGGGCAAGCCGATTGTAGAAAAAAAAGCGTCTCAGGCGGCCGCGGTACAGGACGACAGCGCCAAAAGTTCAGCGTCCCCGGTAAAAAGCAGTTCAAAAAAATCTGACAAAAGCCAAAAAGAAGAAAAGGTTGAAGAAAAAGAAGAAGAAAAAAACGAAGAGGTAAAAGCAGACGATATACCTTTTTAAATTAATCTAGAAAAAATGATAAGAAGACAAAAACCACGCTATCGACCAAGAAGGAAAGCAACTGAATGCTATTTTTGTAAAGAAAAAATAGAGCCGAGTTTTTTGGAAGTGGAAGTGTTGGAAAAATGTACATCCGACAAGGGAAAAATCCTTAGCCGCGACAAGAGCGGAAATTGCCAGAAGCACCAACGCCGGGCAACTATCGCCATAAAAAGAGCCAGGCATTTGGCTTTATTACCTTTTTTAAGCAAATAAGAAAATGAGTGAATCTGTCCACAATATTGACCTGGCAAAATGCCTAGGCGTTTCTCCTAAAAAAATCATCCGTTTCCTTTTGGTGGCTTTAGGCAGTAAAGTGGCCAAGGGAGATATTTTGGCGCAAAAAAAGAACCTGTTAAAAACAATTTATGTCAAGGCGCCTTTTGATGCTACTTTGATTTCTTTAAACGAGGAAGGTATTATTTTGCTGGAGAAAAGCAAAGACAAAAATGACACAGACGATCCGGCATCCGGCCAGGACAAAAAGCATGATAAAAAAAAAGTTTCAGGCGGGGAGATATACAAAAAAACAGCTAACAAAATAAAAAACAGTCAAAAAGCATCAAAGCCACAAAAAGAAGTAGAGGACAGCGCCAAAGACAGCAAAGAAGATAAGAAAATCGACGGTATGGCATTCATATTAAAAGAAGAGAAACTCTTCGACTTAAACGCGGACATGGCAGACTCCTTTTTATTTTGCTCCTTTGTACCGACAGATTCTTATATTTTTAAGGCAGAGGCAGTGGGGGTAAACGGCATTTTTGTCTTGGCAGAGGATGCCATTGAAAACCTTACTTTTCCTGCTGGGGTGGAAATGAAGCTTGTTTTTTTGAACAAAAAAGATTATTCTTGGACTGAATTGGAAAAAATGAAAGGGAAAAAAGTAAGTTTTTCCCATGGCAAATTTAAATTGCTTTAATTTGGATAATTTTTCCTTTTTTTTATGAAATTAAAGACTTTGCGAAATTCTATTTTTTTTATTGCATTACTGTTTTTTGTCGGAGGAGTAGGATATCGCCTGGGGGAGAAGAACTTTTTCAGTCCAGCCGTAGAGCCCTCTATTATCGGTGCGGCCAGAACCATTGTCGGCCAAGACAGTCCTCCTGATTTAAGGAGTGTAGATTTTTCCGAATTTTGGCAAGTCTGGCAAAGCCTGCAGGATAAGTATTATGACAAGAGCAAGCTTGACCCCCAAAAGATGGTTTATGGAGCTATTTTTGGCATGGTGGCATCGCTCAAAGACCCGTGGACACAGTTTTTACCGCCCCAGGATAATCAGAGGGCCAAAGAAGACTTGAATGGGCAGTTTGAAGGCATTGGAATACAGCTTGGTTATAAAAACGATCGATTGGCCGTGGTAGCCCCGCTAAAAGGACTGCCGGCGGAAAAACAAGGTGTTAAATCCGGAGATCTGATACTGCATCTTAAAGATGAAGCTAGGGGTTTGGACACGGACACAAATGAAATGACGATATATGAGGCAGTGGATAATATCCGGGGAGAAAAAGGGACAGCGATCGAACTAACCTTGCAGCATGAGGGCGCCGACGAAAGCTACAAAGTAAGCATAAAAAGGGATACGATTTCTGTACCATCGGTAGAGTTAAGCTATGGAGCGGTGAAAGATGCAAAATGGATTGAAGAAAAAGACACGGTACAAGGCACAAAACTGACAGCAGTATTAAAATTGAACCGTTTTGGCGATAACACCCTAAGTGAATGGGTAACAGCGGTAGATGCACTGGCAGAAAGGAATAAAAATGATGAGCTGACAGGCATGGTGCTTGATTTGCGCAACAACCCCGGCGGCTATTTGTCAGGCGCAGTCAGCTTGGCCAGCGAGTTTATAGGTAAGGGGGTAGTGGTAAAACAGCAAAACGGTGACGGCACGGTCGAAGAATACAATGTTAACCGCCGCGGCCAGCTTTATGATATCCCTTTAACAGTTCTTGTAAATAAAGGATCTGCTTCTGCTTCGGAGATACTGGCAGGCGCTTTGCGAGCGCACAAGCGGGCCAAGATAGCAGGAGAAAAAAGCTTTGGTAAAGGTACAATCCAGGAAGCACTGGAGTTTGACAACAATACCGGCTTGCATGTTACCACTGCCAAATGGCTTTTTCCCGACGGCAAATGGGTAAACGACACCGAGGGGATAGAGCCTGATATAGTAGTGGAAAACCAGGCTGAAGATGATACAATAGATCTGCAGTTGCTTAAGGCGGCAGAAGAGCTGGTTAAATAATTAGAAATTTTATTTTTTAATGAAAGTTATAATCAAAGATAGCGGTGATGTTAAAAAAGTAAGCTACGGTTATGCTGTAAATTTTCTTTTTCCCCGCGGGTTGGCTATCCCGGCTACAAATGAGAACTTGGGTAAAATAGAGCGGATAAAAAAAGAAAAAGAGGCCGATAAAGCAAAAGAAAATAAACTAAAGGAAAATAAATTCAACCAACTCTCAGGAAAGAAATTTATTATTAAAACTAAGGCCGGCGAAAATGGAAGACTTTTTGGAACTATTACAAAAAAAGAATTGGCAAAGACGATAAAAGTAGACAAAAAAGAAATAGTTTTGGTGAAGCCTATTAAAAAAATAGGCCTGTACGAGATCGAGTTGAAATCCGGCAGTTTTAAAACTTCGGTTAAATTGGAAGTAAAAAAAGATAAGTGAAAAGAGCAAAAAAGGAGGGATTATGAAGATAGGAAAAAAGCTCTTGGCTTTTTTATTGATTTTACTTTTGCTAATTTCAGCCCTTGGCGGTGCCATAGGTGATAGGGTTTTTGGCTACCGTCCGCTCGACCGCTGGTTCCCGCATGTAGAGAGCAATACCCAAGTAAAAGAAACTACTAAAGTTGTAAGCGAAGAATCTGCCGTTATTGACGTGGTAAACAAGGCTTCGCCTTCGGTGGTGACAGTCGGCATCCAGACTACTCAGCAAAGCGCCTATAGCCCATTTGGTAGTTTTTTTGACCCCTTTGGTTTTTTTAATGTCCAGCCGCAGCAGCCGGAAAGCAAGACGATAGAGCAGGATATTGGCTCCGGTTTTATCATTGATCCGAGCGGACTTATTGTTACCAATAAGCATGTGGTTTCGGACACACAGGCTACTTACCAAGTATTTGTTCAGGGAAACGACAAGCCTTTTCCGGTGGAAAAAATTTACCGCGATCCGGCCAACGACCTGGCTATTCTTAAAATTAATGCTGGTGATTTAAAAGCCTTGGAGCTGGGTGATTCGTCCAATTTAAAAGTAGGACAGTTTGTGATCGCTATCGGTACGGCATTGGGCGAGTTTCGCAATACTGTAACTACCGGGGTCGTGTCCGGACTGGGGCGGGGTATTTCAGCCGGCAGCCCCTACGAGGGCTATGCTGAAAGGCTGGACAATGTTATTCAAACCGATGCGGCCATAAACCCCGGCAACTCCGGCGGCCCGCTTTTTAACAGCACCGGCCAAGCCATCGGTATAAATGTAGCTGTAGCCCAGGGAGGGCAGAATATCGGTTTTGCTCTGCCGATAAATCTGGTCAAAGAATCTTTGGACAATTTTAACAATACCGGTCAGTTTGACCGTTCCTTTTTAGGCATCCGTTATAAAATAATCAGTAAAGACTTGGCGGTGATGAATGATCTGCCGCAGGGGGCTTATGTAGTCGAGGTGGTGCAGGGTTCGCCGGCGGAAAAAGCAGGAATCGTGCAGGGAGACATTATCAGCAAAGTGGACGGCCAGAATATTGATGAAAACAAGGATTTGGTAACAGTGATCCAAACCCTTAAAGCCGGACAGAAAGTAAGCGTTGAGTACTACCACGGCAAAGACCTGAAAACAGTCGACGTGACGCTGAAGACGGCGGAGTGATATTTATTAAATTTAACTGTGCAGAAGCTTGATAATTTTTTCTAAATTGCCGTTCATGATATCTTGCAGGCGAAAGTTTTTTTCAATTCTATGGTCGGTCACCCTGTCCTGCGGATAGTTGTAAGTGCGGATTTTTTCTGCCCGCATGCCTCGGCCTACGGCCGCCTTCCTCTGAGCCTCGATAGTAGAGAGCCTTTCTTCCTCCTGGCGCTCCCATAGCTGGGAGCGGAGCATTTCCAGCGCGATCTCCTTGTTTTGCGACTGCGATCTTTCCTGCCGGCATTTGACAACGATACCGGTCGGGATATGGGTCAGTTCTACGGCTGTGTTTACTTTGTTTACGTTTTGACCGCCATGGCCGCCGGCTCTGGTAAAGTGCCAGGAAAGATCGTCCTCTTTAATCTCTATTTGTGAGGAGGGAATAATGGGCAGTACCGCCACGCTGGCGGTGGAGGTGTGGATACGGCCGCTTTTTTCTGTTTCAGGTACGCGCTGGACCCGGTGTACTCCCGACTCGTATTTTAGTTTTTCAAAAGCACGCCGGCCCTTTATACGCAGTACCAGCTCATCTATTTGCTCTATTTTATAAGCCTGTTCGTTGCAGAAGCGGATATACATCCGCAGTAGGTTGGCCGCCCAGATTTTGGCTTCGTCTCCGCCGGCGGCGCCCCTGATTTCCAAAAGACAATTATTAAAAATAGGATTTGTTCCATTTTGGTCAAGCGGTGTATCGGACTCCGCGGTCGCCAGTAATGCCTGTTTCTGCTGTTCCAGCCTTTCGATTTCTTCTTTTGCCAAGTCAGCCATAGACGGATCTGCCAATAGTTTTTGGCTTTCTGCAATTTGGCGGTCAATCTCTTCGGTTTGGGATTTCAGGTAGTCGGGAATAGGGGCTTGGGAGTTCATAATCGGATTCTGAAACTGTTTCGGAATGACATTTCGAGAATCACTCTTAGTTTATTTCAGTGTAAGTATTGTTAAGAATTTTTGTTTTCTTTTTCAGGTTTTTGACTGTCGTCGGAAGTGCTGTTGGCTGGGCTGCTTTTGGCTGTACTCTGGGATTTGGCTTGTTTCAGCATATCTTTTAGGGTTTTGGGCGATTGAGCCGCTTTTTTTGTAGCCTCTTTTATTTTTATTGCTTTTCTTTGCTTTTTTTTAAGATATTTT
>CAYNBK010000018.1:0-10676 GCA_964395485.1 uncultured Pseudomonadales bacterium | reverse complement strand
AATTAAATCAAGACTTCTTTGATAGTCCGCTTGGTTTAAAACAAACTTTTTATAATCAGCGGGCTTTGAAAACTGTCCCAGGACTATTCCTGGTTTAATAAAACCAATTTTTTTTGAAAAATATAAAGGCATAGACGACCAAGGATAAACAAGTATTTTTTCAATATTCTTAATTAAAAAAGAAGAGTAGGGGTTAAGATGAATATATCGGCTTACATGTAAAAGCTGGGCGTCGTTTTCAATATACACAGACTTAAAACTGTTTTGAAACAATGCGCCAGTCCTTTTATTTATAGTATTAAAAAATTTAGCATAGCTATTTTGAAAATTTGCTATAAAAGTTACTATTCCATTATTCTTCTTTTGTTTTAATAGAAAATGAAAGTGATTTGGCATAAGACTAAATGCCACCACGTCGACATATGTGTCATTTTTTTTCAATAATTTTGCAAGACTCTCTTCTTGTACTTGTTGATTTAAGCGGTTAAATTTTGAAAAGGGAATATCGGTTTCAGTAAAGTGATAGTAATTTATTAGTTTAACTGCCCTAATACAGGACCTTTTTAAATTAAAAATAGGTATTTTACCCACTGACCTGTTATATATGTGGTAGTAATGATCGGTAACTAAGGGAATAGCTCTTCTTGGCATTAATTTAAATATACCTGAGGTTGTATCGAGTGTCAACCCCTGGGGTTGACAGCAGGGTTGACGGCCCGGTAGGGCTTAGGAAAAGAAAAGCACTGAAGAGCCAGTAGAAAAAGCAGAAGCAAACCCAAAACCAGGGCGGTATAGCGGGCGGAAATCGTTCCCGACAGACTGCCGATAAGATAAGCAAATAGCAAGTAGGGGATATTTTTTATCATATTAAAGGTGGAGATGGTGGTGGCGCGGTATTTTGACTTGGTATTTTTATTGATAAGCACAGGATAGATGGTCTCAAACAAGGCCTGCAAACATGAGCGCAAAAGCAAGGAGAAAGAACCAAGTATAATCCCCAGCACAGGCGAAAATACAAAAGAAGCAGAAAGTATAATGGCAATACTTATTACTATATTAATATCTTTGAATTTTTTTCGCAAAATAGGCAAGAGCTGGGCAGAAAAAGCAGAAACAAGGTAAATTACAGACCAGAGCAGTCCCATTTGCTCAGCGTTAAGGCCAAACTCGACTCCTAAAAAACTATTTAACATTTCATCGGCGATCACCAGAAAAAAACCAAGAGATAAGAGCAAGATCGTAAACTTCTTGACGCTCTTGCTTTTTGTCAACTCCCGCCATCCTGCCTTTGTTTGGAAAACAAAGCTGGCCCAGGAAAATTTTTCAGTATCTACTGGGGGCTCTTTAAGTAAAAAAGCCAGAAAAAAAGCAACAGAAAAAAATACACCCGAGGCAAGAAAAGGCAGTCCGGGTGATAGGCGGTACATAAAACCGCCGATAGCGCCAAACACTGCCGGCGCCAGCAACTGGAGACTGTTTATCCGTGATTGGACTTTGTCATACTCTTTTTCTTTCTTGTCCTGTTTCAGGCTGTCGTACAAAAAAGCTTCCATGGTGCCAGAGTAAAATGTACCTCCGACAACAGCGATAAAAACCGCCGCACCGATCCAGTAAATATTTTGGGCAAAGCCGAAAATAAAACCGCCAACAGCTTGCAGTAAAAAAGCCATAATAAGGGTTTTTTTCTTGCCCAGCAGATCTGCTACTGCTCCGGTTGGTATTTCGGTCAGTACCATTGTGGCGACTAAAATACTTTCTATAATGCCTATCCCGCCATAGCCGGTAAAACGAAGATAATAAAAAATCCAGATCCCCAGCCAAAACCAGGGGCGGTTTAAAAAAGCCAGGATATAAGAGAGTCTGATATTGCGTTTGTACACAGGTGTATTTTAGCTTATTTATAAATATATATTAATACCCGCAAAGATGATAAAATAGCATTATGTTTTTTGATAATCCTAACTGGTTTATATTTTACGGGGGACTGGGCTTGATTTTGCTAGAGCTGGCATTGGGAGTAGATACGGGGTTTGACTTTTTGCTTATCGGTTTATCTCTGATCCTTGGCTCGCTTGCCGGTTTTTTGTTTAACAGTTATTTGTTTGCCCTTGGTTTTGCCATATTGCTTTCGTTTTTATATATTGTTTTTGGGCGCAAGTATGTCAAAGAAAAACTACATATAGCAAGCGGTAAAACCAACATAGATGCCGTTATTGGTAAAGAAGCGATTGTATTGAAAGCCATTTCCGGCGCTAAGGCAGGGCAGGTAAAGGTAGAAAACGAAATCTGGCGGGCAATCGGTGCAAGGGATTTTAAAGTTGGTAAAAAAGTAAAAATAATTAGCGTGGAGGGGGTAACTTTAAAAGTTGCCTGAGCAGTATGGACCCTTTTAGCACAATGGTTTTTATCCTTTTTATATTGGCGGTTTTTACCTTGTTTTCCTCAGTGAAAGTGATTGGTCCTTATCATAAGGCGGTGGTGGTCAGGCTAGGCAAGTACAGAACTACTATTTCCTCCGGCATAAATTTTATTACTCCTTTTATTGAACAGATAATCAAAGTAGATATGCGCGAGCAAGTGATCCAAGTCGATCCGCAAAAAGTGATTACCAAAGACAATGTTGGGGTTGAGGTAGATTGTGTGATTTATTACAAGGTGGTTGATCCGGTCAAAGCTGAGTTTGAAGTCGAGGATTTTAGCTTGGCCTGTACGACTTTGGCCCAGACTAACTTGAGGAATTTGATAGGGGACAAAAGTTTGGATGAAACTTTGGTGGCCAGAGACGTGATTAACACTAACTTACGTGAGGTATTGGACGAAGCTACACATTCCTGGGGAGTGAAAGTAACCAGAGTAGAAGTACAAAGAATTGACCCGCCCGAAGATATTACTCAAGCTATGAGCAAGCAGATGAAAGCGGAAAGAGAAAAAAGAGCGGTGATTTTGTCAGCTGAAGGCCAGAAGCAAGGAGAAATACTTGAGGCAGAAGGTCGGGCCAAAGCGAAAATACTGGCAGCCGAAGCCGAAGCCAAAAGTTTACAAATGGTATCAGAAGCCGCCCAGAAATATTTTAAAGACAGACCCGAAATTTTGCGAAGGTTAGAGGTTGCAGAAAAAGTACTGGCCTCAAATACCAAATATATTGTGCCGGCTGGCAGTGATTTGGTGAATGTCTTATCTATGGATGGAGAAAAAATAGTGCCGGTTAAAAAGAGTTAAAGTCGATTGATAGATTGCTATCATCGTTAACAGTATAGGGAATTTGTTTGGCCACTTCTTGGGTGATTTCTCCGTTGGTATCCAGTTTTTTAGTATAACGGTATAGGATTAGGACAAAATTTCCTTTGCCAAAATAATGGGGAAAAACACCATTATCATCCAGGCTTTGGGATGACAACAACTTGTTCCCGCTATCATAGATTTTAATATTGCAACTTTGTAAATTGGGATTCAGGTTAAGAACTTTTACTTTAACAAGGTCTGACGGGGCAGGGTTATAAACTTGAGGCCGGGGCGAGGCTTCTTTTATTCTGACAGCGGGCACAGAAGCGGTTTGGGAAAAAGGTTCTAAATTTACTACCCTGCCGGAAAAAGGACCGTCCCGGACAAATTGCGGGTTTTCGATGTACCCCCGCGCTACATAAAGCAGGGTATAATAGTCATCCGTATTAATATCTTTTGTTTTTCTATATTCCAAATATTCGGACAAATTAAAAGTCTGCCAGTCCAGGTTTTGGTATTTGTTTTGCAGATTTTTTATTTTCCTTTCCAGCCGACGGGCGGCAGAAACCAGTTTGTAGTCCGGGTTTTCAGTGGCTGAAACTAGCCCTGCCAAGGAAAGGAAATTTTTTTTATATGATTTGGAGTCAGTGGATAAAAGCGATAAATAGTTATAATCTATCCCCTCGCCGGTGCGAGCTCTGGCAAAATGGGCAATCAGATAATCAAAATTGGCCAGGTTAATAATAATAAGCAAAATGCTAGTCAGATAGATAATATTTTTGACAAAAAGACTTTGTTTTAGATTACGCCAAGATTTATCATAATAAAGGCCAAACATCGCCATCAGCCAGGCAATCACGCTAAAACCATAAAGCCTTTTTTGGGTAAACCCCCAGGCGCTGACATAATCAAGATCGCTTTTTAGACCAACCAGATTTAAAAATAGGGCAAAAAGTAAAAGGATATAGGAAAAGAACCTTGACCACTTATTTTTGCCCCACTCATAGTAAAGCAAAGCAAAAACAATCAGACTTACGATGCTAAGATGAGCAAATGTTTCCCGCGCATAGCGGGAATGGCTATAGTTTAAAGCTTGCAAAGTGGCATTGCCGACAAAATAAAGTTGGAGCTGGGTAATAAAAAAGATGACAAGCACCAATGCGGTACATAACTTGGGAATCAGCAGGCTAAAAGGCGGGGTAATGGCTTTAACCGGCGGAAATTTCTTGTTTTTTCCGGCAAGGATCAACATTCTAGGTAAAAGAAAGATAGAGAAAAGAAAGACAAGAAGCCGGGCTAGGCCCATCATGGCATTTTCGGTAAAAAGTTTTTGTAAAAGTTCTTTCAGGGGAAAAAAGCTTAAAACATTAATAACTGCGTTTTTGAAAAGAGGGTTGGCAAAACTAAGCAGGGGGATAATTAGCACCAATACTATCCAAGTAATAGCCAAAGAGGCAAAAAGCTTGACTAGTTTTTCTTTGTTAAATTTATTGCCAAAGTCAAATTCTGCTTTGGCGGCCAAAGCAGAGAAAAAAGCAGATAGCGGGCTGAAAATCAGTTCAGCCGGGCCTTGGTGTGCTACTGGGCCCAAAATAAAAATTGAGCCAAGATAGGAAATAGCCACCAGATTTAACAAAGTCAAAAAAGTATTGGCTCGCAAAATCAGGCAAAGTGAAAAGGAAATAATGAAAAAATACCAAAACCAATCGTCTTTGCTTTTTTTGCTTTTAGAAATCAGCACAAGGCTAGCAAGGGTAATAAAGCTTAGGGTAAAACCCAAGGAGGGAAAGTAGTGCAAAGCGACAATAGCATAGGAGAAAAAAGCGCTAACAAGAAGATAGCAGTTTGCCCAAATTCTTTTTATCTGCATCGTAACATTATAGCATGATGGTTGTTTTTTATTTTTAATTTTTGTATCTCTATAAAGATGCCAGATATCACATATAAAAATATTATTAAAAGATCTTGGAATCTGACAAAGAAGAATAAATGGCTTTGGGTTTATGGACTGGCTTTGGCCATATTCGGTGGGGGAGGCAGTAGTTTTCGCGGCGGAAGCGGAGGACGCTTAGATGGTGTTAAAAATAAAGTCCCTCAGGATTTACCGGATAAAGAGCAGGTATTGGGTGCAGTGTCGGGTTCAGCAAGTCAGGTAAAAGACTGGTTTTTTGCCAAGCCGGTTTCTCTTTGGGTTCTTTTGGTTTTGGCTCTTATTTTTATTATAGTTGTTTTTGCTGTTGTTTTCTGGGTGGCCCGCAGTTGGGCTAAAGCAGGCCTGATATACGGTATGGACAGGGCAGATAAAGAGGAAGAAGTTACATTAGCAGACACTTCTCCCACAGCCATTTCGTATATAAAAAAATTGCTTCTTTTTGCTTTTTTTCTTGGCGGGAGTTTTCTGTTTTTTATTATATTTTTTATTGCCCAAAAACTACCGATATTTTACCTTTTTATTATTATTTTGGTTTTAGCGATGATAGCAGTTCTTGTAATTTTAGCCTTAATGGGTATTTATGCTGACAGGCTGATAGTGCTTCTAAATTATGAGCCATGGCCGGCATGGAAACGCAGTTTTACCATGGTTAGGCAAAACTTTACCTCCACTATAAGGATGGGCTGCCTAAACCAGCTTTTTGGCTGTGCCGCTGGCTGCCTGACTCTGCTTTTACTGGGGCTGCTGCTTTTTGCTCCGGGCGCCGCTATATTTGTACCAATATTTAAAAACGGTTTTACTGTCGGAAAATTCTTAACAGGAGCTTTGTCTATGATGGTTTTTCTTGTAGTATTTGTCTGGGCTGTTTATCTGACAAAAGCAATATTTGTAGTATTTAACTATGGCAACTGGAACTTGTTTTTCCGCCAGATAATAGACAGCGAGGGAGAAAAAGATGAATAATTTCGCCTCAGCCAAGATACGCCTGCTGGCTTTCCTTATAGAAAGTGAAGTTTATTTGGCCATATATCTGCTGGTAATATTAAAAATACTGTCATCTGACAGTATAGAAACCTTTTTAGATTCTCTGCTTTTTCTTCCGGCGCTGTTTATATTTATGCGGATTTTACTCCACAACTATATCGGTTATATGGTCTCTAGTGCTCTTTTTTTTCTGGGTTTTTTCTGGGTTGTTAAGGATAAGATGAAAAGAGCGTGGCATGATATGATGGCAGGCAGTTTTGTGGTGGTAAAGCCGGGCTTTAACCCTATTACCCTGTTTTGCTTTACGTTTCTTGCGGTAATAAATATTTATCTTGGTGCTCTTTGCTATACTGCTTTTTTGAACAATTTTCCTTTTTATAAAGGCATTTATGAGGATTTTATAGAGAGTAAAAAAGATAATTCCCCGCAGATAAACCCCAAAAGCGCTGATTTAGTCCAAGCACGAGTTTTTAATGATTATAAAAGCTATACAAATGCAGATAAGAAAATCAGCTTTCTCTATCCGCCTGATTGGACGACGGAAGATGCTTTGACGGGTTCAATAGTGGTATTTTTTAAATCTCCGCTAGAAAGCGGGGATAATTTTCCCGCCAACGTAAATTTATCCATACAGGACTTAACAGGCTATAATATAAACCTGGGGCAATATACTAAACTATCCCTGGAGCAGATAAACAGCCTTAGTACAGACTTAAAAATATTAAAGGGTCCGGAAAAAACAGTTCTTTTGGGCCAGTCGGCTGATAGCATGGAATATACCGGCAGGCAGGGCGAGATGATGGGCATACACTGGAAACAAGCATGGGTGATTAAAGACAGTAGGGCCTATATTTTAAGCTATACCAGTTTGGAGAGCGACTTTGAAAAATACAAACAGGAAGCAGAAAATATCTTCTCCTCATTTAGCCTTTTGCCTTAAAAGAAATCAGAGGAACGTATAAGTATTTTATTAAATTCAGTCAGTTTACTGCCGGAAAATTTCACTCCTTCCATGACTAGCATTTTTATCTTGTTTTCGATTTTTTTTCCCTTTCTCTGTCCGCCAAAACCGCCGATTGTCCCGTCACTTTTCACCACGCGGTGGCAGGGAACTGTCGGCATACCAGGACTGCGGCGCATAGCTTGGCCTACTGCGCGGTATGCCCGGCAGCCAAGAGCATGAGCGATTTCTTTGTAGGTGCTTACTTTGCCTGGAGGTATCTGGGAAACCAGCAGATATACCCCGCTGTTAAAGCTATTTTTCTTTTTCACAAGCTTATTTTAACATGGGATTTGATATAAATTTGTAGTATGATGTTTTTGGTCTCAAAATACCGGTATTATTGTGAAAAAACTAGTTTCTATTTTTTTACTTCTTTTTTTTATTTTTACTTGTGTTTTTTATATTGTCTTTTATATATCTTTTAATTTTTTTATCAGTGACAACTACATAAACAACAATTACCGAAAAAAATTTATCAAAAACTATTATTTAAAAAATGTATTTCGTCTGCATCAGGCAGGGGATGCGCGCTTTGATTTTACCGGCAGTCGATTTAAACACCTGAAAGTAATCTTTTATTTACCCCAGCAGGACAGCTTATCCATAGAAACAAAAAAAGACCTTACTCAAGAAATAAGAAAGATAATAAATGGGAATATGGATGTAGTCTATGAAAGCCGCCAGTTTAATTATCCCCCTCCTGAATCAGCCGACGATAAAGACTTGCGTTTATTGACCGATAGTCACCCGAGGGGTGAGAATATTTTGAGCGATACCTTGCTTTTGCGGGTGTTTGTACTAGGCCAATACCAGGAGATTCCAAGTTTTGCCGGCCTTGTTTTAAACGACACGAGCATATATCTTTTTAAAAAACCTATTCAAAATCTTTCAGGTAAACTAAACTCAACTGACGATATCAGCACCAGCGTTTTACTGCACGAGTTTGCGCATCTTTTAGGCGCCGAGCATGTACTGAATGGCTGTATATTGTCTGAAAAAATTGAAAATACCGCCCACGCCAAAGCAGAATTTAAAAAGAACTATTGTCCTGAAGATTTGGAAGAGATAAAAAGGGCGCTGGGGGAGTGACGAGAATGTTTTTATTTCCAGTGAGCCAACTAACCGCAGAACAGAATACTTCTTGTGCCTTTTTCTCGAAGGTGTA
This sequence comes from uncultured Pseudomonadales bacterium, assembly GCA_964395485.1. Classification (GTDB taxonomy): domain Bacteria; phylum Patescibacteriota; class Microgenomatia; order UBA1400; family CAYNBK01; genus CAYNBK01. The sequence continues at coordinate 2,369 of CAYNBK010000018.1, read as the reverse complement.
TAAAAATATTATTTATTTATAAGCAGCCTGACGATGAATTATTTGTAGTATGTTTACTTGTTCTTTGCCTATTTCATAAATAATTCGATAAGGCCAAGCCCTGAGTGATCTTATGCCTTTAAGTTTGCCAGATAGTAACTTTCCAGCAAGGGGAGCACTTTTTAAAGTTTTTACTTTTTTATATACTTTTTTCTGGTTAATTATATTTAATTTTCTAAAATCTTTTTCTGCGTTAGGAGAAAATACTATTGGCGGCATTTTATCAAGCTAGTTTATATTTCTTTTCCATTTCTTTTAGACTAATTCCTTGGCCTTTTGCGATTTGTACTTGAGAATCTTTAATCTTTTTTAAAGCCCCAGGAATAGCCAGAATTTCAGCCGTTTCTTCTAAAGATTCCAGTTCTTCCATACTAAGTACAACCGCTTTTGGTTTGCCAGAAACAGTTACTACTAACCGGTCTAATTTGTCGCTTACATGTTTTATTAAACCTGGTAGGTTTGTTCTTAGGTCAGATATGGCAATAGTATTCATAATAATTAAAATGTACAATATTTTGCACATTATGTCAATAATAAAAAAAGACTGATAATCAAGCCCTTTTTATATCTACCCGTTTTGCTTTACCCGATTTTGGCCGAAGAATGCTTGTCAAAATATGAATAAGCTGGGCGTTAAATTGAATATATTATTACCATGTAAAAAGAAAAAAAGCAGCATAATTAGGCGATAGGTGATCTACGCGGTATCTTTTCTTAGCCGCTTCAGACAGGATCAGTTTGGCTTTGTATTTGTCATGAACAAAACATATTCCTCTTTGGGTTGATACTTGACAAAACAGCACTCGTTTTATATTATTATTTCAGAAAAGAGTAAAAATGTATACTTTACTGAAACCATTATTTGTAAGAGAAGAGTTGTTAAAACGGCATGTCCGTATTTTTAGGTTGTCCGTATTTACCCGTATTTTTAAACTGCCACAGTATAAGGCAAAATATTTTTTGGAAACACAAGTAGAATCAGGGCTATTTTTAAGGTTAAAGAAAGGGCTTTACGCTCTTAAAACCGATCTGCCTTCAGAAGAAGAAATTGCCAATGGTCTTTATAAGCCTTCTTATTTGAGTTTTGAATATGGGCTAGCCTATTACCATATGATACCGGAAATGCCACATACTGTGACCTCGGCAACGACCAAACCGACCAGGCTTTTTTCTGTTTCAAATATGTCTTTTTCCTACAGAAGCATTAAAAAACAGGCTTTTACCGGATATAGTTTGATTAAGCTCGAAAATAAAAGCTTTTTAATAGCCGATAAAGAAAAAGTCTTGATGGACTACCTTTATTTTATCGCCTTACAGAAAATTTCAGGCAGGGATAGATTGCTTCTCAGTTTGAAAAATAAGGCTTACTGCCGGACTCAAGGTCTTAACAAAGAAAAAATTAAAAATTATCTGGCACTGTTTAGAAACAAGAAATTAAAAGTTCTTGTTAAACCTTTTATATGATTTCATCATTATTTATTGCCGGCCTAGCCAATAAGCCTCAGACTACTCAGTTAAATATCAGGCGTGAGTATATCCAACACCTTTTTCTGAATTATTTGTACCAGTAGCCAGGCGCAGAAAAACTTTGCTTTAAAGGGGGAACGGCTTTAAGAATCATATACCGGAGCCCCAGGTTTTCGGAAGATTTGGATTTCAGCGCCGATGAACCTGTCATCAATAGATTTGAAGATATACTGCTTTCAACCATTAGAGAAATTGAACTGGAGGGAATTTTTGTTGATCTTGGGGACGCAAAGAGAACCTCCGGCGGTTACTTGGCAGAATTAAGGTATTTACTATGGGAAGAGGACCTGGAAATCCAGATCCAGATTTCTAAAAGAAAAGGTATTAAAGCAGGAGAAGTTAAAACCATTGCCGGTGATTTTATTCTTCCTTATATCCTTACGGCTCTTTCAGAATCAGCTTTAATTGCCGAAAAAATACAAGCATTCCTTACAAGACATAAGGCCAGAGACTTTTATGATTTATATTTTGTCCTAAGAGCCGGACTTTTACCCGCCTCGAAGAGAAATATATTGAAAAAATGTCTGGTAATTCTTGAAAAATCTGATTTATCTTTTAATGCGGAGCTTAAAGTGTTTTTACCAAGGAGCCATTGGGCAATTATTAAAGACTTTAGGCAAGTTCTTTCCCGGGAGATTAAAAGATATGTTTGACCCCTTTCCAGTAGTCATCTGAAACTGATAGTGAACGTTTTTGAAAAAATTCGAACTGATTTCAAACAAAGGTAGGCGCGGCGAGTGCGGCCGGACACTCGCCGCGCCATCTTCGCTCGCCTGCCCGCCTCTGGCGGGGCCTTCGGCCTC
>CAYNBK010000017.1:0-10803 GCA_964395485.1 uncultured Pseudomonadales bacterium | reverse complement strand
TGGTCTGTCCGCCGACCATAATCACTTCATCTATATCTTTAGTCGTTAGCTTGGCGTCTTTTAAACACTCCTTTAAAGGTTTTAAAGTTTTTTGGATCAAATCATCAACCAGCTCATCCAGTTTTGAACGGCTCAGTTTCTGGGTAAGATGAAGCGGTTGTTTATCATCCCCCTGGGTGATAAAAGGCAAATTTATCTCTGTTTCCGTTGCACTGGACAGCTCTATTTTGGCTTTTTCAGCGGCATCTTTTATCCTCTGCATCGCCTGTTTATCTTTTTTCAGATCAACGCCGTTTTCCTTTTTAAATTCTGCCACTAACCATTCAATTATCTTATTATCAAAGTCATCTCCGCCTAAAAATGTATCGCCATTGGTTGCTTTTACCTCGTATACACCGTCTCCGATTTCCAATACTGAGATATCAAAAGTACCGCCGCCCAAATCATAAACAGCGATTTTTTCATTTTTCTTTTTTTCCAATCCATATGCCAGAGCGGCGGCGGTTGGTTCATTTAAAATTCTGGAAACTTTAAGTCCGGCTATTTCTCCCGCTTCTTTAGTTGCTTGACGCTGGGCATCATTAAAATAAGCCGGTACGGTAATAACCGCTTCTGTTACTTTATCTCCCAAGTAGCTCTCCGCGTCAGCTTTAGCTTTTTGCAAAATTTTGGCGGAAACTTCCTGAGCCGTATAAACCTTTCCATTTACCTCTACCGCCGCTAAATCATTTTTACTCTTTACTATTTTAAAAGGAACCATTCCTTCTGTTTTTTTAACTTCCGGATCACTATATCTTCTACCCATCAAGCGTTTAATCGAATATATTGTTTTCTCCGGATTAAGGATCATCTGCCGCTTGGCAACATCACCTACCAGATTTTTTTCCGGTTCAACTACCGACGGTATTAAATTCCTTCCTTCAGCAGTAGGGATAACTTTTGGTTTTCCGCCCTCCATTACCGCCACACAGGAATTAGTTGTACCTAAATCTATGCCTATTATTTTTGTCATATTTTACTTCCCTTCATGAGCATCCTCAGAAAGGCCTCCTTTCCCAACTTTAACTTTTACTGGTCTTAATACTCTATCGTGTAATAAATAGCCCCTTTCTACGATTGAGACTACTTTATTGTCCTGTCCTTTAACCAAATCTACACAATCCATTGTCTCCGGATCAAAATCTGCCTTGTCTGCGTCAATTTCTTTCAGGCCCTCGCTGTGTAAAATCAACCTCAGTTTATCTACAACCATCGCTAAACCCTTATCACGATAATGAACCTGGGCTCTTTCCAAATCGTCCAAAACTACCAGAAGTTTTTCAATCAGCGCTGCATTAAGAAACTTTGTCAGGCTTAGTTTTTCCTCCTCCACTCTCTTTTCCAGATTTTGGTAGTCTGCCAGCGCGCGTTTCCATTTATTATCAAGTTCTTCTATTTGCAAACTTAAAGAATTAAGCTGCTGGTTTGCATTGATATTAATAGCTGGATTATTTTTATCTTTTTTCATAGCGTCATTTTTAGCGGCAGGATAAATCATCTATTAATTTACCAAAATAGCGCACCAATGGAATAATAGTAGAATAATCCAGTCTGGACGGACCAAATACGCCCAAAGAACCCTTTACTTCATCGTCAATATGAAAATGGGTATAAACCATGCCTACCGGGTTCAGATTCTCTATACCAAATTCGTCGCCCATTAAAACATGTACCAATTCCTCGGTATAATCTTTTTTGAAAAAAGAAAGTACCTGGTCAAAATTGTCAAGAAGAGACAATAAAGATCTTGTAACCTTAATATTATAAAACTCCGGCAGTTCTAATATGTTGGCATAGCCGGCGTGGAAAAGCTCACCGTCTTCGGTTATGACTACGGCCAAAGCATGGCTTTTTTCGGCCAATACTTTGCTTGTTTCTTTTAATAGACGGCTGGCTTGATGGCGTAAATCCCAAACTCTTTCTTTTACTGAAACTTCTTCTGCCACCGAAAGCTCTTTTTCTTCCATTAAATCTTTGATATAAAGACGCAGTGCCAGCCTGCTGGGAATGCGGCCAGCCGAAGTGTGGGGTTGAACCAAAAGTCCATTCTTGGTTAAAAACGACATTTCATTGCGGATGGTAGCCGGGGAAATACCAAGACTGTATTTTTTATCCAATGTTTCCGACCCAACCGGGTTACCACTGCCGATAAACTCTTCAATGACAGCTTTCATTATTTGCAACTGGCGGGAACTTAAATCCAGCATGCTTATTCCTCCTATTTACAATTAGCACTATTAAAGCACGACTGCTAATCTTTGTCAAGCAAATATTATTCGTGTATAGTAAAAATTAATAATTAATCTTTTAATATGTTAAAAAAAATTTATCAGTTACTGCCTTTTTTGCTTCTGCTTTGTCTGCCAATAATTATTTTTAGACTGAAAACTGTTCAAAATATAGTAAGCCGGGCTTTTTATACTCCTGCTCGTATTAACGTAAACAGCACCAAGACAGTTGATAATTATTTTCCCAATTGGCTTAACTTTGCCCAGGGCGGAGAAGAACCTGGTGAAGATATGATCGCTCCGGCCCTGCCCCATTTGAAAAAAATAAAACCGCGCTATATCCGCTTGGACCATATTTTTGATGATGCTTATTATGGTATTGTCCGCAGTGGTCCCCAGGGTGTTTATTATGATTTTTCTCTCATGGACAAAACCGTCGCCAGTATTTTAGCGGCCGGGGCCAAACCCATGCTCGTTCTTTCCTATATGCCCTCGCTCTATGGTCAAACTTTAATCAGTCTGCCGGACAACTGGGCCGACTGGCAAAATCTCGTGAAAACAACTGTTTTACATTATTCTGGCATAAATTACCAAAATATCTCAGAAGTATACTACGAAGTCTGGAATGAACCCGACCTAGAAAATTTCGGCTCATTTAAGTACTATGGCGACAAAAATTATCTTGATCTTTATTATTATAGTGCTGCCGCTGTAAAAAATTTAAACTGGTGCAATACTTTCAAATTGGGAGGGCCTGTCACCACCGCTTTGTATAAAAATTGGATTACTGCCCTTTTGGATTTTTGCCAGGAAAAAAAACTGCCTCTTGGTTTTTTATCATACCATCAATATTCCTACAGTCCTGATGATTTTGCTGCCAATGCCGCCTCACTCCATGATTGGCTAAAAGAATACCCCTCATATCAAAATCTCGAAATTATCCTAAGTGAATGGGGGCCTGATCCGGCAAAAGCTCCAATCTACAATACCAATGCTGCTGCTGCCTTTACACTGTCTACAGCTTCCGCACTGTGTCCTGAAATTGACAAAGCTTTTGCTTTTGAAATAAAAGATGGGCCCGATACAAGCTCCTGGGGAATTATCAGCCACCAAAATCAAGGCTTTTGGCTAAAACCGCGCTATGTCGCTTTTGCCTGGTTGTCAGAATTGGATCAGGCTCTTTCCCTTGGCGGGAACGGTAGTTTTGTCAGGGCTATTGCCGGGAAAAATGAAAATAAAATTGTGGTTATTATAAGTAATTTTGACCCATCAGCCCAACACCAAGAGCTAATTCCGCTAAGGATAAGCAATCTGGAACCGGGAAATTACCAAATAAAAAGACAGTTTTTAGGAGAAACTCCAATCTACGAAAAAATAATACTTGAGTCTTCGCTATTTTCACGAAAATTCTTACTGCCTCCAAATTCTGTCTATAAAATTGAGTTAACCCCGCTTTAAGACGGCCATAAATGCCTCTTGGGGCAATTCTACTTTTCCTATTTTTTTCAAGCGTTTTTTTCCTTTCGCTTGCTTTTTAAGCAATTTGTCTTTTCTGGTTTGATCTCCCCCATATAATTTGGCGGTCACATCTTTTCGAAAAGCTTTTATTTTTTCACTGGCTATTATTTTTCCGGCAATAGCAGCCTGAATAGAAAATTCAAACATTTGTCTGGGCGTTACTCTCTTCAGACTTCCTACCATTTCTCGACCGATTTTATAGGCTTTATCCTCAGTCACAATTTGGGATAAAGCAGGAAGTTGCTGATGGTGAATTAATACATCCAGCCTTACTGCTTTTAATAATCGGTATTCGCTAAGTCTATAATCAAAAGAAGCGTATCCTGAAGTAACCGACTTTAACTTATCAAAAAAATCAACAATTATCTCGGAAAGGGGCAACATATACTCCAACTTCACCTGTAGGGCAAAATGCTCCATGTTTAAAAACTGGCCCCTTTTTTCCTCGCATAATTTAAAAACATTGCCAATATATTCTGTTGGGGTAAAAATTGTTGCCCTGGTTATTGGCTCATATACTGTGTTTTTTCCCGGAGACAACTCAGCCGCCGAATAAATTTCGCTTTTTTGGTCTTCTAATTTATAAACCACGCTTGGTTGAGTTGCTACTAGATTTAAATTATATTCTCTTTCTATCCTTTCCTGAATAATTTCGGCGTGAAGTAGGCCCAAAAACCCACAGCGAAACCCTTTGCCTAGCGCTTCAGAGTAAACCTGAGAAAAAATCAAACTGGCATCGTTCAATTTTAGTTTGTCCAGTGCATCCCGTAAAAGCTCAAATTGCTTTACATCTACCGGAAAAAAATTCAAATAAACCATCGGTTTTGGTTTCTTATATCCGGGTAGCGCCATGGCTTCTTCTTTATTGGCTGTCAAAGTATCTCCAACTTGAGCCAATTTAATATCCTTCAACCCGGTAGCCAAATAACCGACTTCGCCTTCGCCCAAATCATCTACCTTTTTAAGCTGGGGTTCAAATTTCCCGATCTCGATACCTTTAAATACTGCCTTTGACATCAAAAATTTCAGTTTGTCCAGCTTATTTTTTAATGACCCTTGTTTTACCCTCAAATACACTACCACGCCTTTATATGGATGATAAAAAGAATCAAATACTAATGCTTGTAATTCCAAAGCGTCCGCTTTTTCCGGGCTGGGAATTTTTTCAAGTACTTTTTCCAGTAATTTTTCTACACCTTCTCCGCTCTTGGCAGATATTAAACAGATATCTTCCTGGCCCATGGCAAAATGCTTAAGCATCGAAGACAATACTGTTTTTGTCTGGGCTGTGGGTAAATCAATCTTATTGACTGCGCCGACTATTTTTAAACCCTGCTCTCTTGCTCTTTGCCAATAAGCTAAAGTCTGCGCCTGAATACCCTGAGTAGCGTCTACCACCAAAATAGCCCCCTCACAGGCAGCCAGCGAACGCGATACTTCATAATGAAAATCAACATGCCCTGGCGTATCAATCATGTTTAAAAGATAGTGTTTGTGTTTGTAGTTATAAGACATGGAAACCGGAGCTAATTTTATAGTTATTCCCCGCTCCTTTGAAATTGGATTGCTATCAAGCACTCTTTCCACCGACTGACCGCGTTTAATTTGGCCGGTAAGCTCTAAAAAACGATCACACAAGGTAGACTTACCATGGTCTATATGGGCAATAATGCAAAAATTTCGGATACTGTCTGGACTAATCATAGCCGGGATTTCCTTCTAAAATCTCTTCAGATTGGGAAAATATCTGTTTCCAGCGACCAAAACTCTTTATTACCGCCAGCAAACTGTAAATTTCTTTTATTCTAAAAATACAAGACAGGATCGTATATAAAGACAGTGATACAAACAATGTCAACACGGTAAGTATAATTAGGTTTAGAGTTTTGGTTGTATCCAAAAAATGATCAAAACCCTTCATCAACAACCACAAAAATAAAGATAAAAGCAGATTTATCCCAAATATTCTCCCGATATAGTTTACAAAAACTTTGGAAAACCAGTTTTCTGCTTTTTTTCCAATGAAAAAAATTAGGCAAAGCGCATAAGTAAAAGCAGACAAACTGCCGGCTATCGCCAAACCCACAATATCAAACTTAAAGACATAAACCAATAAATATGAAAAGGCAATGCCAATAAGAGCATTTACCATATTAAGCCAAAATGGTGTTTTTGTGTCCTGCTTGGCATAGAAAAAGCGTACCAAAAGCTGTGTTAGGCTCTGCCAGACAATTGACACAGAAAAAACTGCCACCAGCTTTGCCGTTAAAATGGTTGCCTCCCAGGGGAAATTTTTTGCCCCTAAAGCCAATCGCACCAAGGGTATGCGAAGAACTAAAAGTACTATACCTGCAGGGAGAGAAAGATAAACTATTTGGGTGCAAGACTGTAAAAATAACTCTTTAAATTTTTCTTTATCTCTGGAAGCCTCCCTAGATAAAGAAGGTAGGCTGGCCTGTCCTATGGTTAGACCAAAAAGGCTCACCGGCAAAGCCACAATATTCTGAGAAAAACTATATAAGGCCAGGGCTCCAGCCGACAAAGAACTGGCAATAAAAATAGAAACCGATAAAAATATTTGTGTGGTAAATAGGCTCAGCATGCGCGGCAGCATTAGATGAAATATTTTTTTTACTCCGGGATCCCTAAAATTAAATAAAAAAGAATAATTAAAACCAAGTTTTAAAGTCAGGGGTACTTGTATTAAAAAATGTAAAAATGCACCGATCATAACCCCATAAACTACACCGTAAATAGAAAAGTGATGACTAAAAAAAACAATCCCGCCGATTATGCTTAAATTATACAAAACGGCTGATACCGCCGGCAGTAAAAAACGTTCATAAGATTGTAGGATGCCAGTTAGAAAACTGGAAAGTAAAAAAAAGGCTTGCGCCAACAGCAGGAGTCTTGTCAATCGAACCATATGATAAAATTCTTCTCCCGTAAACCCCGGAGCTAGAAGTCTGGATAAAACCTTGGCAAAAACAAAAACCAGAAGTGCTAAAAAAATAAAAGACACAAAGGCAATATTTATCGCTGAAGAGGCAACTTTATTTGCTTCATTTTTATCTTTTTGCATATATTCTGAAAAAGTGGGGATAAAAGCGGCCGATAAACCCCCGAGCACTAAAAGCTGGTAAAGCATATCCGGCAAGCGGAAGGCAGCAAAATATACATCAAGCAGTCGTTCCTGCCCTGAAAAAAAAGTCCCCGCCAAAAGCCGGTTCCTCAAAAGACCCAAAAAAGAAGATATAAAAATAAGTACCATAAGCACTATAGCGGCCGACAAAATGTTTTTTTGCCGCAGGGAAAATATATAACCGGAATTCCGCAGTAATTTTTTCATCATAAACTCTTTGTTATTATAGACTTATGCTTGCAAAGAATAAAGACAAGGATTATAATTCAGCTTCATACGATTTACTAAAAAATCAATATTATTAACTTATAAAGTTAATAATAAATTTTAAACTATTTTTGCTATGCCAATTACAAAATCAGCTCAAAAAGCTATTCGATCCTCTAAAAGAAAAGAAGCAATCAACAAGCCCGTCAGTTCACGCATGAAAAGCGCTGTCCAAACTGCAAGAAACAATCCTAATCCTGAAAACATTAGCAAAGCATTTTCTGCACTAGATAAAGCCGTCAAACAAAATATTATCCATAAAAATAAAGCAAGCCGTTTAAAAACCCGCCTCACCCAGCTATTGCCCAAAACAAAAACAAACAGCTAAACATTCTGTGTCTCTCCATTTTTCTTTCCTCGTCTGCCCCAAGGCAAAAGACTTTTTGGTTTGCTTGTTTTATCTTTTCCCCTCTTTACAAATCCTAAAAAAATAACTTATACTAAAATATCATTATGCCTGCTAAAAAAAATAATATTAATCTTTTACCAAAGGATAAATTTTCGCAAAGCATTAGCGGGAAAATACTTACTTGGGGCCTGACTTTTGGCCGATATTTACTTATTTTCACCGAGCTTATTGTTATGGGCGCTTTTCTTATGCGCTTTCGTTATGATATGCAGCTTGCCAGCCTCCGTGAAGATATAAAAGAAAGCCAACAAATAATAAGCTCCTATCAAGATCTTGAGAGCCAATTTCGCTACCTGCAAGCCAGATTGAACGCTTCGGCTGATATTATTGGGAAAAGCAGCTATCCAACTGCTTTACTGAATAAAATCAGCCAAGTCACACCAAACGATATATATTTTCACTCTATCTCCATAAACGGCAATAGTATAAATTTGAGTGGCACTGCCAATTCCGACATAGGACTAGTAACCCTGCTTTCAGAAATCAAAAAAAACAGCGCCTTTAACCAGGCATCACTAAACACTCTAAACTCAAAAGGTGAAAATGATCCCACCTTAGAATTTAGTATAAAGGCTACTATCGCTCAATAATTTTATGATATATACAAATAGTCTAAAAAATATTTACCGGCAAAAAAATATCAAAAACTCGCTGAATATTATTTTATCGATAGTAACCAGCCTTACCCTTATTTCCCTTGCTATCAGACCCACACTCAGCACCATTACAAGTTTAAAAAAACAGTTGTCAGATGAAAATCAGGTATTAAGACTCCTTCAACAAAAAATCCAAGCCCTTCAATCGGCTGAAAAAAATTATTATCAGGCACAACCTTATTTTTCTTATATTGAAAGTGCTATTCCGGAAAAAGCAGAGACTGCGCTTTTTAACATACAATTGAATTACTTGGCGCAAAAACACAATATTTCCATTGAGTCTATTAACTTTGGTTCTTTTAACTTAATAGACAAAATGCCGCCAGACAAAAAACAAATAGCGGAAAAGCAAAACATTCCAATTAATGTAAATTTCAATGGTTCATGGGATAATATCAAAAACTTTATGTCAGACCTGGAAAACTTGTCTAGGCTGATTAAAATAAAGCAAAGCAGCTTGGCAAGCAGCCAAAAAGACACAACACAACTGATAAACGTATCACTACAAGGAGAAATTTACTACTTTCCCAACAAGGGAAATTTATAAAAATGAATAATACGAGCGGACAAAATATCTTGATAATACTCCTGGTTAGCTCCATTATGATTTTAATGTGGGTGGGGCTGGAGGTGGCAAACAATTATTACCGTTCAACTATACCAGAAATAGTAGAAGATCAAATGCGTTCACTAAACCCAAATTTAAATACAAGCATGTTGCAAAAACTTGGTACTCGCCTAAACATTTCTGAAAGCGATCTGGAAAAAACCTTGGAAAATAACCCTGAATTAAAAAACACAAACGAATCTCAAGCCAAAACCGCTTCAATGAGCTCCTCGCTTTCTATTAAACAAAAGACGGAAGCAAGTGACGCTGGAAATTTAGATTAAAAAACATGTATATTAATAACAATGAAGTTTTTAAATAAAAAATTACCGACTATTATCGGACTTTTAATCTTGATCCTGGGTTTGGGGGCAGGATTAGTATTGGTAAAAAACCAACAGCTTTTTGGATCTAAAGCCGGACCGGACAATCTACAGCCACAAAATATCAAAATCAGCAATATTAGCACCAACTCATTTACTGTTTCTTTTACCACTAAAGAAAACACCCCCGCATACATTTTGGCCGGCCCAAACCAAAAACTGGAACTATCCACCAGTAATTATTTTCTTGATAATCGGGATAAGCTGTCCGGCAGCATAGAACCCTATCAAACACACTATATCACCGTAGCTAATGGTCAAAGCAACCGCCAGGCAAATTTTGAGCTTCAACCCGGGCAAAAATACTTTTTTAAAATCGGTCTGGGAGATATAACTGGCATCAAAAAGCTTTATGATAACTCCGGACAAGCTTTTGAAATAAGTACAGCTAGCAATCCAATTAACAAAGCCGCCGATGTAATAAGCGGCCAAATTGTTGACAAGTCTGGTAAAAAAAGCAATGGCTCCTTGGTTTATCTTTCCATCCCCGGGGCGGCTCCTTTGTCAGACCAAACTAAAGAGGGCCGTTTTGTAATTCCAATCAACACTGCTTACTCTCTCGACCTTAGCCAAGCAGCCGGCTTTGACCCCCAGGCTACACTGATAGAAATCTATATCCAAGATGCCGCCCTTAGTTCAAGCATCAAATCAGTCACCGGAAATAAAAATCTGCCCGAAATTGTGCTGGGTCAAAACTACGATCTAACCCAATTGCCAGATGATAACCAGACAGTAAACCATAATCCCGAAAATACTCAGACAACAGATAATACGCCCGAAATCATTCTAAGTCCCACCCCTGAATCTTCCCCGTCCGGAACAGGAGGTAGTAAGAATTTTTCTGCTTTCAGCAATATTCCCGGACTAAGCGATCTTAACTCGCCGACAAACATTCCCTTAACCATTAGCAACCCTGCCAAAGAAAACGAAACTATATATACAAGCAAACCGGAATTCCGCGGAACTGGACCGGCAGGAAAACTAATCAATCTAAAAATTGAGTCAGATAGCATCATCTCTGCCAAAATAAATATCGATGAGCTGGGAAAATGGTCTTATAGTCCTACTCAAGCCCTGGCAGAAGGCAGCCACAGCATTACTGTCTTCTATATCCTTGACAACGGTGACGAAGAATCAGTTTCAAAGGATTTTACTATTGCCGGCAGTAATTCAGGCGATTTACCCTCATACACTTCTACTCCCTCTGCCACACTTACTTCCACGCCTACACCTTCTCCAAGGGCCACCGCCACTCCCACTACCACCATCCGCAGCACCATGCCTTCAACTGAAAGTGGAGTGCCCAGCTCTGGCGTTACTACGCCAACCATATTAATCTCTTTAATGGCATTATTTTTTTTTATCGGCAGTTTTATCTTTGCTAAAAAAATAGATTAGCTACTTGTAATATACTGTTTAAACATGCTATAAATAAATAAGATAAAAAATGGACGACAATAAACCCATAAATCCAAATCCATTATTGGATAATTCTAACTTAAACTCAAATCCTGCCCCGCAGGATTTCCGCCAGCCATTACCCAACCCTATTCC
>CAYNBK010000016.1:0-11077 GCA_964395485.1 uncultured Pseudomonadales bacterium | reverse complement strand
TTGAGGATTGTGCCCATAGTTTTGATTCGCAATACAAAAAGCAAAAAATCGGTACATTTGGCGATATGGCATTTTTTTCTTTTGGCCGTGACAAGGCTTTGTCTTCTGTTTTCGGCGGCGCCCTGACGGTAAAAACTGTTAAGTTGAACAAAAAAGTAAGAAAATTGTATTCTGGGACTGTTTTTCCGCCGCGGTTTTGGGTTTTAAAGAACCTTTTTTATCCTTTGTATATGGAATTGGTTTTAAAATGTTTTACCTTTCTATCAATAGGTAAGTTTTCTTTGGGTAAAGCACTTTTATACCTTTATCAGAAAAGTACTTTATTGCCACTGCCGGTTGAAGATAAAGAAAAAAAGTTTGGCCGGCCAAAACATTTCCCGGCAAAAATGGCCCCGGAGCAAGCAGAACTGGCCTGGCAGCAATATCAAAAATTAAATAAATACCGTGCAAGGAAACAAAGTTTTGTCAGGCTTTGGACAGATAGTTTAAAAAAACTGGGGATTTCCATAATAAATACTCCCGGGGCAAAGCTGGATTTACTGCGCTTGCCGATTTTTATTCCTTCAGCTCAAAAAATTATTTTGTCTGCCAAAAATGAGGGATTGTATTTGGGTGACTGGTATAGGCCGGCTATTGCACCAAAAGGAAACTTGGCCCTAAGCAAATTTTATAATCCAAAGCTTTTTCCAAATGCAGAAAAGCAAAGCGGCAGCGTAGTAAATTTACCCCTGTGTCCGCGTTTTTCTAAAAAAGAACAGCAGGAAGTATGCCGCCTTTTTGTTAAAATTTATAATGACTATGATAAAAATCGAAAATATCAGCAGTAAGGATAAATGGAAAGCGCTGTTGGATCAATTTCCGGAAGCAAATTTCCTGCAGAGTTATAATTGGGGATTGTTTCAGGAAAGCATGGGCTGTTTGCTCTGGCGCTTGGCCGCAGTCAAAGACGGCAGATGCATAGCTTTGGCTTCTGTCTATTTGGAAAAAGCCAAAAGAGGCTTTTATTTTTCCTGCCCCGGAGGACCCTTATTTAGAAAAGAAGATACTGAAGTGCTGGGGAAATTAACTGCTTATTTACAGCTTTTGGCCAAGCAGGAAAGGGCCTGGTTTTTCCGCTGTAGGCCGCAGCTGGAAGATAAGGCGGAAAATGCAAAATATTTTAAACAAAGAGGTTTTTTAGAATCTCCTTTGCATATGTCGGCAGAAACAACTATCTGTTTGGACTTGTTGCAAACGGAAGAGGAATTGCTTAACTCTATGCGTAAAAATACCCGATATGCTGTCCGGCGTGCGGAAAAAAGTAATTTAGAGTTTGTAAAAAGCAATGACCCCAAAGATGTCCTTCTGCTTTACCGATTGCAGATGGAGACGCAAAAAAAGCAAGGCTTTGTCCCTTTTTCATTGGAATTTTTGCAAAAACAGTTTCAGGCATTCAGCCCGGACAGTGAGGTTTATATTTTTAAAATACTTGATAAGGGCGCAGCCTGCGCGGCCGCATTTATTATATTTTATCGGGGGGAGGCTGTTTATCATTATGCCGGGAACAGTAAACTTGCCTATAAAAATAACGCCTCATATTTGCTCCAGTGGAAGATAATCAAAGAAGCAAAAAAAATGGGCTTTAGGTATTATAATCTATGGGGCATTGCCCCAAAGGGAAGTACTGGTCATCGATTTGCCGGCGTGAGTATTTTTAAAAGCGGTTTTGGCGGTAAAGTGGTATCATATTTACATGCTAAAGATTTTCCCTTTTCACCATTTTATAAAATTACCCGTATGTTTGAGCTATGGCGCAAGCATCAAAGAAAGCTATGAGCACCGGAAAATTTATTAAATCTTTTTATTATGCCGGACGAGGGATAATAAATTTTTGGAAAAAAGAGCGCAATATAAAAGTACAAACAGCAATTGGCCTCATAACTCTTTTTCTTGCTTACTGTTTCCCTCTGAGTTTTGCCGAACGACTAGTTATTATATTTTTTATATTTTTTATACCGGGACTGGAGATATTAAACGGAATCATAGAAGAACTGGCCAATCTTATGAATTTACGCTACGAGCAAACTACTTATTTGCGCGACTTGGCTGCCGGTTTGGTGCTTTGGTTTAGCGGATTGGTATTACTGGCTGGTATAATGATATTTGGGAAGTATATTCTATAGAAATTAGCTCTGAATAAATCTATGCACAAAGCAATCAGTCTGCTGCTTGGTTTGGTGATTTTTTCTTTTACTTTAACAAGTGTTTTAATAGTGCCTTTTATTAACCTGCTTTATAAGTTTAAGCTGCAAAAACGGCAGCAAAAAACTAAAGACGCTTTTGACAAGCCAACGCCTATTTTTGACCGTTTTCACCGCCATAAAGCGGGGATACCGGTCGGAGGAGGTTTTTTGATAGTACTTTTGGTCTCATCACTTTTTGCTTTGCTTTTTCCCTTTTTAAAAAGACTGGGGCTTTTTGTAACTGCCAATTTTTCCATAAACAGTGAAATAAATATACTTTTTTTTAGTTTTATATCTTTTTCACTCCTGGGTTTATATGACGATTTGATGAAGTTTTTTAAAGTAGAGAAAAGGGGTTTTTTTGGCTTAAGGTTGAGACACAAATTTGCCATACAATGGATTTTAGCCATTACTACTTCACTGATGATTTTTTTAAACTTAAAAATCGGAATTTTTTATATTCCATTTTGTGGTATCCTAAAACTAGGTTGGCTGTTTGTGCCATTTTCCAGTTTTGTGATTGTTTTTTTTGCCAATGCCGTCAATATCTCCGATGGGCTGGATGGGTTGGCGGCCGGAGTACTTTTAATTTGTCTATTTGCTTTTTGGATTTTGTCAGCTTCTATTCTTGATACTCCTTTGTCGCTTTTTATCGCTTTATGGATAGGGGCTATTATTGCCTTTTTGTACTTTAATATTTACCCGGCAAGATTGATGATGGGGGATGTCGGTTCAATGGCCTTTGGTGCGACACTGGCAGTTGTCGGCATTTTACTGGGCAAAATAATGGCACTTCTTGTCATTGGCGGGGTGTTTGTATTGGAGTTTATGAGTTCCTTTTTGCAGTTGGGGTACAAGAAGTTTTTTAAAAAAAAGCTGTTTGCAGTAGCCCCTTTTCATCTTTGGCTTCAGCTTAAGGGTTGGGAGGAGTCAAAAATCGTCAACCGAGCGTGGCTGGCCTCGCTGATGCTGGCAATATTCGGTTTGTGGCTGGCGATTGTATAATAAACCCATCTTCCGAAGAAGTTTGATTATTAATAACAGTTTTTCGGAGTTTGTTAATGAAAAATATCTCATATCAGAAAATAAAGCATGATTTTAAGGGAAAAAAAGTGCTGATTTTAGGTTTGGGACTTTTAGGTAAGGGGATAAATGACTGTGAGTTTTTTTGTCGGCTGGGAGCAAAAGTCCGGGTAAGCGACCTAAAAGATAAAAGGGAACTGGGCGCTTCCTTGTCAAAGATCCGAAACTTGCCGCTTGAATATAGCCTGGGAGGTCATAAAAAAGGTGACATCAGATGGGCAGATTTAATTGTAAAAAGCCCGGCGGTAAAAGATAACTCTGTCTATATAAAATATGCTAGGACGTTGGGGAAAAAGATAAGCATGGATACAACATTGTTTTGCGCTTATTTTCCCGGAAAATGCATCGGCGTAAGCGGAACTCGCGGTAAAAGTACGGTAAGTTACCTGATATATTCACTTTTGAAAAATGCTGGTAATCCGGTGATGCTGGCTGGTAATATCGCAAACCAGGCAAGCCTGCCGCTTTTAAAAACAGCCTCCAAAGACACCTGGACTGTACTAGAGCTTTCTTCTTGGGACTTGGCTGGTTTAGCCGATATATCATTCAGTCCGTATATTGCCGTTATGACCAATATATATCCGGATCACCTGAATTGGTACAAGACGATGAAGGAGTATATAGCCGACAAAAAAAATATTTCAAACTTTCAGACAAAAGATGACTATTTACTTTTAAACAGTAAACAGCCGCTTTTGTTAAAGTGGGCAGAAAAAAGTAAAGCCAAAGTCATTGTTTATAAGGATGATAAACTGTGCCCGAAAAGCAGATTAAAAGGTCAGCACAACCGTGAAAATATTGCTGCCGTCAAAGCTGTTTCAAAACTGATGAAAATTAAAAATTCTTATTTTCAAAAAACAGTCAGCAGTTTTGCCGGTTTGCCATTCCGGCAGGAAAAAATTAGCAGTATAAATGGAGTTGACTATATAAACGATACTACCAGTACTACCCCGATTGCTACAATAATGGCAATTTTAAATCAAGACAAGCCATTTTATATAATACTTGGCGGTTTTGGAAAAAATTTACCGGATGAAAAAATGCTTAAATTAGCCGGAGAGAAAGCCAAAGGTATTGCCCTTGTAGAAGGAATTTATACCCCGATAGTCAAAAGAAAACTGGAAAAAATGGGCTTTGCCAAAAAGATTATTTCTTATGAAAAAGATTTAATTAGACTGCTTTCTGCTTGTTCTAAGCGGGCTGTTAGCGGGGAGGCGGTATTATTTTCTCCCGGATATGCTTCTTTTGGATTGTTTGAGAATGAATTTGACCGTGGAAAAAAATTTAACAAAGCAGTTTCGGCGCTAAAAAATGTTAAAAAAGAAAAGATTAAATAAAGCGCCGGGCAATATCGGCAGAAAGATATTTATTACAACTGCCATACTGGTTCTTTTTGGGATAGTAATGATTTATAATGTTTCGGCGGCTGAGGCATTCCGTGATTTTTCTGACAGATTTTATTATTTAAAGCATCAGTCCCTATGGGCACTGATTGGCTTTTTTTTATTACTGATTTTGGCAAAAATAAAGACCTCATTTTGGCGGAAAATAGCAATCTATCTTTATGTTGCTAATCTAATTTTTTTGGTTTTGGTGCTTTTGCCTGGCATAGGAAGTCATATACAGGGATCGTCCCGATGGCTTGCTGTCGGTTCTTTTATCTACCAGCCATCAGAAACCATGAAACTTCTTAACATATTATATTTAAGTATATGGCTGGAAAAAAAGCGATCACTGCGTGATTTTTTACTCTTGGCCGCTCTGCCGTCTTTTTTGGTTTTGCTTGAGCCGGATCTTGGCACGGCTTTTATTATTTTCAGCTGTTCGCTTTTTGTTTATTTTTTGTCCGGAGAGAGCCGAAAAAATATCATATACACGGTGGGGCTTATCGGATTTTTGGGAACCGTATTTATGCTGAGTTCATCCTATCGGCGCGACCGTCTGACTTCCTTTATGGACCCAACAAAAGACCCTCAGGGAATTTCTTATCACGTAAACCAAGTATTGATGGCGCTGGCTAACGGCGGGATTTTTGGAGTAGGTCTGGGTGAATCCAGACAAAAATATCTCTACCTGCCAGAGGCGCCGACTGACTCGATTTTTGCCGTAATTGCCGAGGAGTTTGGCTTTTTAGGAGCATTTGCATTGCTTTTTACATTTTTATATTTTATCTTTTTGCTTTTTCGGGCGGCTCAGAGAGTAAAGGACCGGTATGGCCGAATTTTGGTTGCTTCTTTGTCGGCGTGGCTGGGTCTGCAAATAGTTCTTAACCTAGCCGCTATGCTAGCCTTAATTCCGCTGACCGGTCTGCCTTTACCGTTTATTTCTTATGGCGGGTCATCGCTCTTGGTGAATATGGCTGCTATTGGTATAATAATAGGCAGTCAAAAATGATTAAAAGTATTTTTTTTACCGGTGGACACCATAACTCTTCTTTGGAGGTGGCCAAAGCCATAAGAAAAAAAGGCTATCGTATTTTATGGTTGGGACACAAGCATACTATCCGGGGCGAAAAATCTCTCAGTTACGAATTTCTGGAAGTACAAAAATCAGGCTTTGATTTTATTGAACTGAAAACCGGAAAATTTTATAACCCTTCCACTTTGATCGAGTGGCTGCGTATCCCGCTGGGATTTTTTCAGGCATATAAACTTTTAAAAAAAGAAAAAGCAAAGATGGTGGTGGCATTTGGCGGTTATTTATCATCACCGGTAGTTTTGGCGGCTTATTTTTTGGGGATCCCATCGGTCTGTCATGAGCAAACTACTTCAGCCGGTTTGGCTAACCGCCTTAATGCTGTATTTTGCCGAAAAATATTTATCACATGGCCTGAAAGCTACAAATACTTTCCCATTGCCAAGACTCTCTGCGTTGGTTTGCCTATGCGCAAGTCTACCGCAAAAAATACGAATCTGCCTGTGTTTGATTTTTCCAATGGCTTGCCGACTATACTTATTGCCGGAGGCAAACAAGGCAGTCATGCTATAAACTTGACGGTTGGAAAAATATATCACGAACTTTTGGAAAAATATAATATTATTCACCAGACGGGAGGATTGAAACAGACAAATGATTATAATAAGCTGAGTCACAAAAAGGCATCTCTGCCCGAAAATCTGCAAGGCCGTCTTTATATAAGAAAATATCTTTTTCAGGATGAAATGAACCGGGCCTTAAAACAAGCAAATATATTAATTTCTAGGGCGGGGGCGCATATAGTATACGAATGTTTGTCTATCGGTAAACCGGTCCTATATATCCCGCTTCGCTTGAGTTTGACTAAAGAGCAATACAAAAACGCTATAAAAGCCAAGAGTTTGGGAACAGCCGAAATATTACAAGAGGAAAGTCTGCGCCCAAACACCTTAATGCTTAAAATCGAAGAAATTTTTCAAAACCTGGAATCGCTAGTGCAAAACGGATTAAGGGTAAAAAAAACCATGAAAAAAGATGCGACCAGTGTAATTGTCGCCGAAATCGAAAAACTATTATGAAGGGTAAGAGAAAGCTGAATCGGCTTAAAGCAGGCATACTGCTTTTAACCGGATTGATTTTGGCAGTCATTTTATTTTTTATAGTTTTTAAAGGGGACTTTTTTATTATAAAAAAGCTTGAGTGCCGTGTTGATGAAAACTGGTGCCGTCCGGACGAAGAGAAATATTTTTTGTCCGTCTTGGGCCAAAATATTTTTACAGTCAAAATAAGGGAAAAATTGAGCAGTTTGGGGGAAGAAGGAGCTTATTTAAAAGATTTAAGGATTGAAAGAAGACTGCCTGATAAAGTAATTGTTCAGCTGAAAAAAAGAAGCGCTGTTGCCCAGGCCGCACACGATTATAACAGTTATTATATTTTTGATGAAACAGGGACTATTTTTTCCCAGACTGAAAAAGACAGCAGTTTGCCGGTGGTTTTACTTTTTACCGAGTTTCCCTTAAAAAAAGGAATAAAATCATCTGACTTAGAACAGATTTATCAGCTGATAAAATATTTACGGCAATATGGGATAGCTGTTTCTGATTATATCCTGGGCAGTGACTATAGTTTAAGCATAAAAACAAATGATTTGGAGGTTCTTTTTTCACTGGATAAAGACATAAAAAAGCAAGTTGCATCTTTACAAGTTATTTTGTCACGAAGTAAAATAGAGGGCAAAGTATTAAACCGGCTTGATCTTCGTTTTGAAAAGCCGGTAGCTGTGTTTAAACCATGAGCAAGCAACAGACTATTACTGCAATAGATATCGGCAGTTCCAAAATAACCACATTGATTGCTTCTGTGTCAGCAGAAGAGGATAAGCTTAATGTGATTGGCGTGGCCAATACCCCTAGCCGCGGCCTGAGAAAAAGTCAAATTGTTGATATAGAGGAGGCTATAAATGCTATCACTCAAAGCGTAGAATCGGCTGAAAGGATGGCAGGTTATTCGATTGACAGTGCCCTTATTTCAATTGGCGGGGTTCATATTGAATCGCAAAATTCTAAGGGCGTGGTAGCTGTTTCCCAGCCCGAAAACGAAATAGTGCACAATGACATTGAGCGCGTGATTGATGCCGCCAGAGCAATATCTTTGCCTTCCTCAAGAGAGATTTTACATGTAATACCGCGTGATTTTATGGTGGATTCTCAGGGCGGGATAAAAGATCCTCTTGGGATGACCGGTGTTAGGCTGGAAGTGGAAACACATATTATTAGCTGTTTGACTACGGCTAGCCGAAACATAGGTAAATGTGTGAATGAATTGGGTGTTGATATGGCCGGCTTGACCTTTACCGGACTGGCAGCTGCCGAGTCTGTCCTGACCGATACAGAAAAGGAGTTGGGCGTTTGTTTGGTTGATATAGGGGGAGGAAGCACGAGTATTGCCATTTGGGTAGAAGGGGCTTTGTCCTACTCATCGGTATTACCCGTTGGCGCAAAAAATATTACCAACGATTTGGCCATTGGCTTAAGAATCAGTTTGGACAGTGCTGAAAAAATAAAGCTCGAACTTAGTAAAGTATCAGATGAATGGGAGAAGAAAAAAATCAAACGGGACAAAGATACTGATAAGATTAATTTTATCGGTCTGGGACTAGTTGAAGATTTGAAAAGCGCTTCTTTTAAAACCATGACAGAAGGTATTATCCGTCCGAGAATCAATGAGATTTTTTCCCTTGTTGGAGAAGAGTTGAATAAATCAGGCTTTGCCGGTGCTACTCCAGCGGGTATAGTCCTGACAGGCGGCGGGGCAATGACTGTTAATATTGTCGATTCGGCCAAGCGGACTCTGTCCTTGCCTGTTAGAATTGGCGAACCAGGTGGACTAAGCGGCCTTACCGAAGATATAAATTCACCTCAATTTGCTGTTGCTCAGGGACTGGTACTGAATGCCTGGAGAAATAGCCTAATAAGCACAGGTCCTAAACGCTCAACATCTTTTTCTAAAATTGTATCCAGAGTACCGGTAAAAGGCGCTTTTAATAAAATCGTAAGTATAGTAAAATCATTCCTGCCCTAGTCTTCTGCCCAATTAACTAAATTGTTTAGAGTTTAGTATTTAGAATTTAGAGTTTACAAAAATTCAAATAATTTTTGTTTTATATGGCCCTGGTTAAACCCGATATTAATACATTTGCAAAAATCCGCGTCCTTGGAATTGGCGGCGGCGGCGGCAATGCCATAAATTCTATGATTGCCGGTAAAGATATCAAGGGGGTGGAGTTTATCAGTGTAAATACCGACGCCCAGGCATTATTGACTTGCCTGGCAGATACTAAAATTCAGATTGGAGAAAAATTGACCAAGGGTTTGGGATCCGGTGCCAATCCGGATATCGGCAAGCAAGCCGCCGAGGAAACACGGGAAAAAATAAAAGAGATGCTGGTCGATGCGGACATGGTTTTTTTAACTTGCGGCATGGGCGGCGGCACCGGGACTGGCGCCACACCAATTATTGCTGAAATAGCCAGAGAGGTAGGAGCGCTTACAGTAGCGGTGGTAACAAAGCCCTTTATGTTTGAAGGAACCAGAAGAATGGTGGTAGCAGAAGACGGAATAGAGGAGCTGAAAAGTAAAGTAGACACCTTGATCGTTATTCCCAACCAGAGGCTCTTGGACGTTATTGACCGGAAAATGACCCTTCTTGAAGCTTTTCGGATTGCCGATAATGTCCTTGGCCAGGGAGTGAAAGGAATTTCTGATCTTATTACTACCCCGGGACTGATTAATGTTGACTTTGCCGACGTAAAAACCATTATGAGCGAAGCTGGTTCTGCGCTTATGGGTATCGGGGTTGGCAGTGGAGAAAATAGAGCCCAAACTGCTGCCAGAGCGGCTGTTTCGTCCCCGCTTTTGGAAATTTCTATCGATGGAGCCAAGGGCATTTTATTGAATATTGTTGGCGGCAAGGATATTACCATGACCGAAGTATCAGAGGCGGCCGATATTATTGCTCAGAGCGCGGACGCAGATGCGAATATAATTTTTGGGGCAGCCGTTTCAGAAGAAATGGCCGATCAAATCCGTATTACAGTTATCGCCACCGGTTTTGACGAGTCGCGGATGCGTTTGGCCCAAATCGCCAGAAGGGGAGTATTGCGGGTAAATACAAGGCCCATATCCGGTATTAGGCCCAACATTGACAATGCTTTGCCTCCGGTGCAAAACCAGCCAGCACAGTTTGTATCGGGAGATGATGAGGAAGCTAAAGACAAGGATGTCAACTCGGAGGAATCCAGCCAGGACAGCGAGTTTGACATACCTGCTTTTTTAAGACAGGGCAGATAGTTTTTTTACTTCTATTCTTTTTTCAAACTATAAAACTGTTAAGATGGACTGATGAAAGTAAAATTTGACCAGCTTCTTGTTTTTTTGGGATTTTCTCTGAGCTGTTTACTGTTTTTTGCCTCTTATGCTGGGTTTTGGGATCGTTTTAGTCCGGGAGGAAAATGGCAAACAAACAAGAGTGACAATTTTGATAACAGAGAAAAAATTGCCTATTTTAATGGGCAAATCCTTTCCTTACCCAAGGAGTATACAATTAAAACTGAATCTAATGTTTTGGGTAAGAACGACAGTGCAAAAAGAATAGAGATAGATTTGACGGCCCAACGACTTTGGGCCTTTGAAAACAATAAAGTTATTTATAGTTTTTTGATTTCTTCCGGCAAATGGGGCAGAACACCGACCGGCCACTTCCGAATATGGATAAAACTAAAATATACAAAAATGGAAGGAGGATCAAAACTCCTTAATACCTATTATTATCTGCCCAATGTACCCTATGCTATGTTTTTTTATAACGAAACAGTGCCAAAATGGAAAGGGTTTGGTATACACGGTACTTATTGGCATAGCAATTTTGGCCATCCGATGTCGCATGGCTGTATAAATATGAAAACTGAAGAAGCCGCTTTGCTGTATTATTGGACCCGGCCGGAACTTGGAGATCGGCAAAGTGTGCTGGCCAGCGAAGAAAACCCCGGTACTCCGGTTGTTATCTATGGTGAAGCGCCAAATGAATGAAAATATCGGAAAAAGTCTTGTTTTTTACCGGGCTTAGTATAAAATATAGATAGATAAAAATGCAGTGATCCGTTATCAGCGGGGAGCAGAGGGAAGAATACTTTTAATGAGTACTTTATATAAACTAAAAGTTAGTAGAGCCCTCCGGGTAAGCCCGAGACAGCAGAATTGAGTATAATTTAGGTGGCACCGCCAAATTTGGCCCTTTTAAAGAGGGCTTTTTTTGTCATTTTTTAAGGAGTAAAGATGAAAAAGGCATTAGGCATAAAA
>CAYNBK010000015.1:0-11083 GCA_964395485.1 uncultured Pseudomonadales bacterium | reverse complement strand
AACAAGTTTTTTATCTTTGCAAAATTTCGCATAGCCGCCGCCCATTATATGAAATATTTTGTGGCAATCAAATGAAAGAAGTGCGTGTATTTACCACAAGCGAAAACCCGGACTTTCTAGTTGGTCCTAGAAAAAGTTGGTGTTTTGAGGAAGACCAAGAAAGATTTAGGCGTGCTGGCGAAGGATTTATGGAAACCATGCGCCAACATTTTCCAGAGGCAGATTATCCGTACATTGCCTTGCTTATGGATGTAATTGCCCAAAATGACACTCTTTGCATAATTAGACCTGATTTGCCCAGCTTAGGTGGTCAGAGAGGTGAATTGAAACATTGGAGTAAAGAATATGACGCCAGCACGCCTAAAGGATTAGCGCAAATGGTACACGAGGAGATGAATCGGCCAGAGAGTCCTTATCAACACATAAGGCCATCGTCATGTGTTGTCAGTTTTATTGGTGAGCATAAAACTTTAATGGAAGCATTGAAAATTTTAAAAGATGAACAGGGATATGAGATTAAAATAATTAATTTAGAGTAAATGTTGCCACAAAATACATCATATAACACGGTATATACGGCTCGGCGGTTGCTAACGCTGCCTCGCCCATATTGCCGATTTAATTTGATAAAATAAAGTGGAGGAATCGGCAACATCGTATATGCCGAAACGTTAGGCAAAATCGTTCGCTTCCTGCGGATTTTGCCTAATGGGCGGCGGCTGCTCCGCCAGCTGGCGGATTGCCTTGTTAGGGTCCCTGCTCGCTTTGCTCGCGACATCGCCTAACTACGGTATATCCTACATCATTTCGAAATTATGTTATATGTTATAATTTCTCAAGGACGTCGGATATACCGCCGTCCATTAAGCGAAATATTTTCTGAAAATTTTTATGAATCAAAGAACAATCTTGTTACTAATCAATGTTGGCGTTCAAATATTTTTCAATGTAAAAATTGTTAATACTGAAGAAATGGATAGCATTTTGTTTGTTATGTCTTTACTCATTTATATGGTGCTGTTCACTTTAACAATTAGCTGGTACGAATATAAAAGGCAATCCCAAAAGAAATTTCTTGTGCTGGGCCAGAAAATCTTTTGGAATGCAATATATTTTTCGTTATTTCCAGCTATTGCAGTTACGATTATTTCTGGACTTATTAGAGGCGAATAGTTGTAATAGCGAGAAAAAGAAATTTCAATAGAGTAGGCTTGTCGTAGCTTTTTTGACGAATTAAGAAATCAATGTCGCTTTACAAATTTGATAGGCTGAAATTTTCAGAAAAATACGTTGCGTCGCTTTTGCTCCTTGCCACATTGCATTCTCACTCCTTTTAGTTGTTCAGGTCACTTAACACAGCATATCCGGCTCACTGCATTGCATTTGTTCGCACAAATTAGCTGGATTTGCTAAAATACCATTATAAACCCAGCTATCTTCGGATATACTGAAGCGTTATACCGCCATAATAAAAAGCCAATTTTATATAATTTTGGCAATTAGGGAGGTGATAATTATGAGTGAGACTGAAACTGTTGTAGATCGTTTAAACGCGGACACATTACAAAGAGCAAGAGCTTTGCGTGAACCAGAAGTTGAAATTGGGACAGAAGTAGGATTTGGATCAGCGAGTATTGCGGTTGCATTGCATCTTCAGAGTGATTTTGGTTTTGATATCAATACAGAACCTGTAAGAATAGAGGAAAGGAGTGGAATAGAAGAAGGTGTAAGATATGTAAAATTGCTTCCTACAAACACGGAAGGTGTATATTTGCAGTTGGGCTTTTCTTCGGAGCAAAAAATGCGTGCTAATACGCCTGGTATGTGGTCTTTAGTAAGGCTTGATCTTAAAGATGTTGAATAAATTGCCAAAATTATTTGAATTAAGGATAAATTGGCTTTATTATTACGTCTTCGCTCCGCTCAGACCGCACTGCATTTTCGCCTTTAGCTCAGGTCCGATAACACGGTATATCTGGCTCGCTCCTTGCAGTCGCTTGCCCAAATTTTGCTTTATTTTCTCAGTTTTGCTATACTCAAAGCATGAGAAAATCACGAAAAAATTATGTTTTAGATTATCGAGTGGTTGTTAAACCTGATAGGCGATTAGGTAACAATAAGCCTTGTTTTGTAGCCCATTGTCCTACTTTGGGCGTAGCAGACGATGGTGATTCTATGGAAGAAGCTTTAACAAATATCCGCAAAACAATCGCTTTTCATCTTAAGTGTCTTCAGGAAGAAGGCAGGGAGGTTCCTGTAGATAAGCCCAGTGAAGAGTTGATAACCAACACTCAAGTGAAATTATCTTTTACTTCTTCCCCGCGTTTTGCTACCTGATTATGGGAAAATTACCAGCGCTCAAACCAAAAGACGTTGTTAAGACTTTAAGAAAATTTGGGTTTGAAATAAAGCGTCAGACAGGTAGCCATACACGATTGATTCACCCCAATGGAAAGGCAACGACTGTCGCTCTTCATAATCGTGATCTTCCGAAAGGTACTTTGCGAGCGATTTTAAGGCAAAGCGAAATTTCACTTGAGGAATTTGTTAAAAAGGTGTAGATAGTTTTCCGGAAAATAAAGCAAAACATCAGATATGCCGAAACGTTAGGCAAAATCGTTCGCTTCCTGCGGATTTTGCCTAATAGCGTCAAAGAAGCGAAAAAAATCGCTCGCCATCTACTTAAAAAACGGTTGATAGGCTGTGCCAATATTTTTCCCATAAGCTCGATGTATTGGTGGAAAGGAAAAATAGAGGAAGGCAGAGAGTTTGTGCTGATTGTTAAGACCAGCAAAGAAAAAGCAGGGAGAGTACGGACTGAAATAGAAATAATCCATCCGGCAGAAACATCTTGTATAATAAAACTGGATGTAGACCCAAATGAAAAATATTGGCAATGGATAAAAAGCGAGCTGAAATGAAAATACTGGTTGGTTCGACTAATAAAGTAAAAATATCCGCGGTAAAAAGGGCTTTTGGCAAATATTTTGACAATGTTGAGGTGAAGGGTATGGCCGTGCAATCAAGCGTAACAGACCAGCCGATAGGAGACGAAACCTTCAAAGGCGCCAAAAACCGCTGTTTGGCTTTGCAAAAGCTGGCAAAGGCAGATTTTTATGTGGGTGTAGAGGGGGGTATCAGTAAAATAGCCGGAATGTGGCTGGGTTATGGCTGTATGTGTGTGATGGACAAAAAAGGCCGGATGGCTTTTGGTACTTCACCGATGTTTCCCCTGCCTGATAAAGTGATAAAGAGACTACTTAAAGGTGAAGAGCTCGGTTTGGTGATGGATGATATAACAGGCGTTAATGATACAAAGCATAAAAGCGGCGCGATAGGATTTTTTACAAATAACGTGATGGATAGAAGAGATCTTTATGTTTATGGGCTTATTGTAGCGATTGCACCATTTGTCAGGAAAGGCTTGTTTTTTCCTGATTTAAAACAAATAAAATAATAGAAACTAACAGTAAAACAAGTGTAAAAACCTTCCCTTTTTTACTAACGATCGTTAGTAAAAAAAGTAATAAAATGGAGTATGTTAATTTTAAAAATTAATAAATATTAAAGGAGGGAGAGATGACAGAGGTTAAACAAATATATAAGTGTAATATCTGCGGAAATATAGTAGAAGTGTTGCATGGCGGAGCAGGAGAACTGGTTTGTTGTGGCCAGCCAATGGAGCTTTTGGCAGAAAAGATAGAGGATCAGGGAATGGAAAAACACGTGCCGGTCGTTGAGAAAACTGCCAATGGGTATAAAGTAAGGGCTGGTTCTATCCCTCATCCGATGGAGGAGGCTCATTTTATCGAGTGGATAGAATTGATAGCCGATGGAGTGACTTATCGAAAATGGCTAAAGCCGGGTATGGCAGCAGAAGCAGAGTTTTGCCTGTCGGCTAAGGAGGTTTCGGCCAGAGAATATTGTAATTTACATGGTTTGTGGAAAAGTTAGAGAATTATAAAATATCTTAATTCGTGCTTAGTTTAAATAACAAATAGGGCACAAAAAACAGCTTTGCTTTTAGAGCTAGCGCTTCTTGGTAATTTGGGGCGGGGATGTTAAAATCAACTATGATGAAATCTGCCGATCTTCGCCAAAAATATCTTGATTTTTTTACAGATAAAATAAGAAAGCATAAAAAGATTGACTCATTTTCTTTAATTCTAGAAAACGATTCGACCACACTTTTTACCAGTTCAGGCATGCAGCCCTTGGTGCGATATTTACTGGGTGAAAAACACTCGATGGGAAAAAAACTGGTAGACTCCCAAAAGTGTTTTCGGGCTGAAGATATAGAAGAGGTGGGAGATAACCGGCATACCACTATGTTTGAGATGCTAGGTAACTGGTCGCTTGGGGATTATTTTAAAAAAGAACAGCTTGAATGGTTTTTTGACTTTCTTATTAAGGAAGTTAAACTGGACCCAGCAAGATTGTATGTAACTATTTTTGCCGGTGATAAAAAAACTAATACTCCCAGGGATACTGAATCTGAGTTAATTTGGAAAACCCAGTTTGCACAAATTCAAAAAGACTTTCAAGACAAAGGAATTATTGATAGAGAAAACCCATTGATTACTGTAAATGTAAATCCGGAAAATGGGATGAATAAGACCGATCGGATTTTTTATTACGGTGTAAATAAGAATTGGTGGTCAAGATCGGGTATTCCGGAAAATATGCCGGTTGGTGAACCGGGTGGTCCTGATTCAGAAGTTTTTTTTGATTTTGACCCAGGCGGAAAACGGAAAATTCATGAAAACTCAGTTTTCAACAATACACCATGTCATCCCAACTGTGACTGCGGCCGTTTTTTGGAAATAGGCAACTCGGTTTTTATGGAATTTGTTAAGGGGAAAAATGGATTTAAACCCTTGCCTACGAAAAACGTGGATTTTGGCGGCGGCTTGGAGAGGATTTTGGCGGCGGCCAATGACGAGCCGGATATTTTTAAGACCGATCTTTTTTGGCCGATAATAAAAGAAATCGAAAAAGAATATAAAGTGGATTATAAGGGGAATGAAGCGGCTATGAGGGTGGTAACAGACCATATAAAAGCGGCAGTTTTTATGATAAGCGAGGGACTGGAGCCAAGTAATAAAATGCAGGGTTATGTATTGCGGCGTTTGCTCCGGAGTGCGGCTGTAAAAATGAACCAGTTAAAAGGCGGCTTGACACCGGGTTTTGATGACATTGCTTATACTGTTTTGGAAATATACAGGGACACTGCTTATTTTCAAGACGGTGTAGCCCTGAGAACTAAAATAGCAGATATACTGAGCGGCGAAATGGAAAAGTTTGCCGTTAGTTTAGACAGGGGATTAAAAGAATTTAACAAAGCTGACGATGACCAGTTAAACGATCTGTTCGCCTTTAACCTTTTTCAAACTTATGGTTTTCCTTTTGAAGTTACGGCAGAGCTTTTTATGCAAAAAGGAAAGAAACTGGAAAAGAAAAATTTTGATAAAATTTTTGAAGATCATAGAAAGCTTTCCCGTACGGCCTCAGCCGGAATGTTTAAGGGCGGTTTGGCAGACCATAGCGAGATTATCACCAAACTGCATACTGCCACGCATCTTCTGCATACGGCCCTGCGTAAAATACTGGGTGAAGATATAAAGCAGGCTGGCTCCAATATTACTTCGGAGCGCTTGCGCTTTGATTTTACTTATCCCAGCAAAATTACTAAAGAAGAATTAAACAAGGTGGAAGTTTTGGTAAATGAGGGAATTGCGAATAATCTGCCGGTGAAAAGTGCAATAATGGGAAAAGAAGAAGCGATAAAAACAGGAGCTTCAGCCCTTTTCGGGCAGAAGTACCCTGAAAAAGTAAAAGTGTATACCATTGGTAAATCTGACAAACCGGGCGAGTATTTTTCCAAAGAACTTTGCGGCGGGCCCCATGTGGACTTTACAGGTAAGCTGGGAACGTTTATTATTAAAAAAGAAGAAGCCGTTGGCAGTGGGAAACGGCGAATTTATGCTGTGCTGGAAGATAAAAAATTGACATAAAACGCTTAGGGTACAAAATTTGTAGAAGTTTTTACAAATCGCGCTCGGAAAAACTATATCCAGGAGTTATAGTTAGCGGCGAGACGCTGTAAACGTGTAAAAACTTACAAATTTGCACCCTTCGCTCAGAGTTGGAATTATAGTTAATATTAAACTTATTTTGCAAGAAAGCTGAATTTTTTAAAATGCAGATTAGTAATATCCTGTCCAAGCTAACGCAAGATGAAAAATCCCAAGAGTATTTTTTGGCGCTGGAAATTTCTTCAGAATTTGTCATTGCTGCCCTGTGGACAGTAGAAGAAGGTAAAAGCAGGATTGTAAAAGTCAGTTCGGCTAAAGAATGGGAGGATGAAACCGAGCTTTTTGCCACGGTAGATGAATGTATCAGCGTTCTTTTGGCTGATTTTTCTCAAAAAATTAAGGGTCTTATTTTTGGCTTGGAAGAAAACTGGATTGAAAAAGACAATATTGTCCCGGAAAGGCAGGCTATTCTAAAGAAAATTTGTCAAAAGCTGGAAATAAAACCCCTTGGTTTTGTGGTGATTATGGAGTCGCTTATTCAATATTTGAAATTGAGCGAAGGAATGCCGCTTTCGGCGATTTTGGTAAAATTGGAATTAACACAGGCAACGATAGCGCTGGTAAAACTCGGTAAAGTAATTCAAACAGAGACAGTTGGCCGCAGTGATGATTTGTCTTCAGATCTAAAAGAAGCATTGGTGCGTTTTGGAGATGTAGATAGTTTTCCTTCCCGTATTTTGCTTTTTGACGGATTGACCGATTTTGAAGAAGCCAGACAGCAAATAACCTCTTATGACTGGACACAGCTGCCATTTTTGCATATACCCAAAGTAGATGTGCTGGAGCGCAATATTACTATCAAGGCTTTGGCTATTGCCGGCGGTTCGGAAATAGCCAAATCGCTTGGTTTTGAAATAAAAGAGGAAAAAGAAGAAAAAAAGGTAGAAAAAACAGAAGAATTCGAAAAGCCGGAAGAAAAGAAAGAATATATAAAGGAGGGGTTTAAAGATGACGGAGAAGT
Source organism: uncultured Pseudomonadales bacterium (assembly GCA_964395485.1). Lineage (GTDB taxonomy): Bacteria > Patescibacteriota > Microgenomatia > UBA1400 > CAYNBK01 > CAYNBK01. The sequence goes on along the minus strand of CAYNBK010000015.1, from coordinate 4,027 downwards.
AAATAAAGAAGAAATTGAAACAAAAGAGAAATCAGATGAGGCAGAAGAGGAGGCAAGCGAAAAAAAAAGTACAGATGCAGTGAAAGCGTTGGCTTTGGAATCTATTGGATTTTTTAGCAATGAGGATATCCTGGAAAAAGTGGACAATGTAAGAATGGTTGATAAAAAAGACCTCCAAGAAAAATCAAAAGAGGCGGAAAATACCGGAGATAGTGAAACTCGGGCTAAAAAAAGATTTGGCTTAAAAGGAATTTTGTCTAAGCCGGCGGCATTTTTTGCCGGGATAAAAAAGGCCAAGCTGGCAAGTTTTAAGGTAAAAAATACATTTTTATGGATCCTTTTGCCTGTTAGTTTTTTACTTCTGCTTTTTGGCGCTGTTTTTGCTGTCTATTGGTATTTACCAAAAGCCGACCTTACTCTTTTTTTTAGAGCGGAAAATTTGGAGCAGAGCATTAGTATAAAAGCCGATACCTCTGCCAAAAAAATTGACTATGAGAATAAGGTATTGCCGGTAGTAAAAGAAGAAAAGGAACTTTCCGGCAGTAAAAGCATGGATAGCAGTGGTACTGCCCTGGTTGGTGAAAAAGCCAAAGGAGAAGTAACAATTTACAACAAAACTAATCTTGTTAAGAAATTTAGTGCTGATACTCCGCTGGTGGCCGAGAACGGACTAAGATATTATCTTGACAATGATGTAGAAATAGCCTCTAAGTCGGCCGAATCGAGCCTCGAAGGAGAAAATATAGTTTATGGCAAAATACAGGCAAAAATAAGCGCCGCAAAGATAGGGCCGGAGTACAATTTGGATAAAGATACTGAATTTTCAGTAAATGATTATGCCAAGAGTAATTTTAGTGCTGTAGCAAGCAGTGATTTGAGCGGAGGCAGCAGCCGGGAGGTGAGTGCGATAAGCCAGGAAGATAAGAAAACCCTTTTTGATGCCCTGAAGCAGGAGTTAATTGCCAAAGCTCAAACAGACAGCGAAGCAAACGGCGACAAAGAAAGCTTAAGCGATACAGAGGATATAGAAGTAGTAAAAGAAGAATACGATAAAGATGCGGGAGACGAAGCAAACAGTTTAACTCTTGATATGGCAGTAAAAGTAAGTAGTTATGTATTTGCCAAAAATGATCTTGACATGATTATGGCAGGCAGTCTCATTAGTTTGATGCCTGATGGCTATACAATCGAAAGCAGTCAAATTAGTGAACAAAAAATCACCCAAGACAAAGAAGATATAGGGATAGATTTAAAAATCAAAGCAGAGCTGTTGCCCAAAATAGATATTGAAAAAGTGAAGGAAAATATAAAAGGCAGATATCCTATCCCGGCGGAAGATTATTTTAAAAGCCTGCCGGGATTCAGCCGGGCAGATATCATGCTTTATCCAAAGTTTTTTCCCAGCAAATTGCAAACATTTCCCCGGCAGAGCCAAAGGATAAGCATAAGCATAAAAGTAGATACAGATATATGAAGTCATATTATTATATTAAAGCACCGGTTAAACTAAAAAAAAACCGCACAAGGCTTTTTACCAAAAGGAAGATACGCATTATTTCTTTTAGTTCATTTTTAATAGGTTTAGTTTTTCTAAGTTTTGTTGCAGTGCCGATTTTGTCGTATCAGCTAAAGCAAGTTTTGGTAGTACAAAGAAATAGGCTAGTTATACCCGTACCGGAGGCGATAGTGCTCGAAGCCAAGGGCTTGCTTTCTCCGGTGCAGACAGTGGTAGCCGCGGACGGAAAAAACCCTGTCAAACAAAATGTAATTCAAGAAAAAGACTATACCATGGCTTCAAACTGGTTTGACAGTGAGACAGACTTTCAAGTCAGTCCGTCCAAGACCACCCATTATTTTTTGTCTATACCAAAACTTAAAATTGACCAGGCTGTAGTGACGGTAGGGGGCGAAGATTTAGGCAAGAGCTTGATACAGTATCCCGGTACAGCATTACCCGGGCAATTGGGAAATGTAGTAATACTAGGCCACTCGGTGCTGCCGATTTTTTATAACCCCGAAGAATATAAGACTATTTTTTCTAAAGTGCCAAATCTGGAGCAAGGAGATGAAATAATAATCAGAATAGACGGAATTACCTATACCTATATCGTGCATGATTACTATGAAAAAGAACCGGGCGAGGTAGAATTGATGGAGCAGAAGTATGACCGTTATGAAATGTCTCTAGTTACTTGTGTGCCTCAGGGTACTTATCTAAGAAGAGGAGTGATCAGGGCCTATTTAAAAACCGCTCTTTAACTATATGAATAATTTGCTTTCTTTAGATTTTGGTGAAAGACATATCGGGCTTTGTCTTTCTTATGGAGAGTTGGTGGAGCCGGCAGGGACAATATCATACAAGAGCCAAGTACAGGCCATAAGACAAATAGTGAAGATAATAAATGATAATAGGGTAACAAGACTGATATTGGGGATTTCTGAGGGAAAGATGGCAGAAAGGACTAAAAAATTTGCCGCCTGTTTGGAAAAAACAAGCGGCAAAAAAGTAATTTTTCAAGACGAAACACTAAGTAGTCAGGATGCTAAACAATTGATGATTAAGGGCGGATTTAAACAAAGAAAGAGACAAAAAAAGGGCCATGAAATAGCCGCTTGTCTCATTTTGCGCTCTTTTATTGAAGATAGGCCAAAAAATCTGTTAGAATAGATTTATTAAAAAAATTATTTAAGGAGGGTATAATGTTCAAAAATATCATCGCTCCGGTACAGGCATGGCTGCTTTCAAGGGGACAATGTGTTGGCTGTGGGATGCCGTTAAAAAAAGCCAAATCAAGTAAAATAAAAACTGATTTATATAAATTAACTTGTAAATGCGGCCGCATTTTTATACATGATAAAACAGCCAATATCTACCGGCGGGCCTTGTTCGAAGAAGTGTAGACTTATCTTGTTATTGTTTTTTATCGTTTTATCAATATTCTTTTGTGGAGTGTATTTGTGGTGGAGGGCGATGTTAAAGCCTCCGGCCTTTTACAACATCAAAAATTCTTTTATTGTTGAAACCGGTGAAAGCCCATATGAAATTTGTAACAGGCTGCAAGAAGAGGGTTTAATCAGGTCGGCTTTGGCCGCCAAGATTTATCTACGCGTAAGTAAACTGGGAAGCAAGATTCAAGCAGGAGAATTTTCTTTTTCTGACCCGCTCAGCATAGAGGATATTTTTGCCAAACTGCAGCACGGGAGGGATGAAAAAACCATCACTATCCCTGAAGGTTTTCGTCTGGAGCAGGTAGCTGCCAGATTTTGCCAGGCCAATATAGCTTGCCAAGAGGGGTATGTCAGAGTGCTGGCAGTTTTAAGGCGGGAGTTGGGAGAAGGGTACTTTTTTCCTGATACTTATGCGGTAGATAACAGTACTAGTTTGGAGTCTCTGATAGAAACAGTAAAACAAAACTTTTCCGTTAAAATAAAGAATGTTTTTGATTTGCCCTCACCGCCACTAAGCGAAGAGAAAATAATGGTATTGGCATCTTTGGTGGAAAGGGAAGCTATATCTGACCAGGAAAGACCGGTAATCGCCGGCATTCTTTTTAACAGAATACAGGAAGAGTGGCCCTTGCAGGTGGATGCGACAGTGCAATATTTAGTTGGCTGTCAAGAGATAAAAAAAGAGGAGTGCAGTGCCAAAGATTGGTGGCCGGCAGACCTGACGGAAAGCGATCTAAAGCTAAACTCCAATTTTAATACCTATAAACAAAGCGGTTTACCCCCTCAGCCGATTTGCAATCCAGGCTTAAAGTCAATTTTTGCTGCTGCCCAGCTGCAGGCAAGCGACTATTACTTTTATCTTCATGATAAGCAGGGCCAGGTGCATTATGCCAAAACCCTGGAAGAGCACAATGATAATATTGCCCAATTTTTAAGATAAGTATTTTGGCTTGATTTTTGTGCATATTATTTGCTACAATACAGTCAGGTTGTAATAGCAAATTTTTTTATGGGGAAAAACAGGCTTCCCTTTGGGGAAGCTTTTTAAATGAAGAAAAGCGGCATTAAATTTATAAAA
>CAYNBK010000014.1:0-11361 GCA_964395485.1 uncultured Pseudomonadales bacterium | reverse complement strand
TTCTTTTAAAATTTACAAAAATCGTATATGCAAATTATATAATATCTGAGAGTTTTGACGACGGTCAATCTTTAAGCGCTTTATGGACTATTAACAACAATGAAGGCATTATTAGTTATACTAATAATACTCTCAACATATTTTCCTTAAATAAATTTCGATTCCCATATATTCACACTAATACCGATATATTTCCTACAGATAAAGGCACGGTGAGTTTCGATTTTAAATTTAATAATATAGGTACGCAATATAATTATGGTGCTGGAATAATTATTTCTAGTGTTATTCCAAGTAATAACACTTCTAGTCAACCAGGGCCGGAATATACACAAATTGGAATTTGGCCCCTTCAAAATAATGCGTTTCATATAAGGGCTAATATTTGTAAAAATACCGATATATTGTGCCAAAAACCATATACCATTTATACAACTACAGACGAAAATGATTTTTTTAAATTACATAATTTAAAAATAATTTATGAAAATAATATGCTAAAGGTATATTTAGATACTAATCTCATATTCGAGTCTGCAAATCTAATTTTAAAACCAAAATATATATGGATGGGTAATACTATCGTAACCAACACAGAGGTTTTATGGCCTTCAATAAGCCTAGATAATATTATTGTAGAAACATCAACAAACTCCACCCCTATCGTTCTTATCCCCGGTATGACCGCGTGCTGGAATCCGGTACTACTTACCGGAGGCGATGCAGAAAACTGGTATCGTTTTCCTATTGCTTTTCAACTAAGCTACGATCCGCTTATCAACAGCCTGAAATATGCCGGACTTAGTGAAAACGATGATTTTTATGTTTTTTGTTATGACTGGAGAAAACCCATAGAACACAACAAAGACAAACTAACTACTTATATTCAGGAAAAAATCGGCTCCAGCACCAGTATAAATATAGTCGGACACAGCATGGGCGGTCTAATAGCCCGGGCCTATACCCAGGCCAATTCTCTTAAAGTGGATAAATTTATTACTGCCGGGTCACCTCACCAGGGTGCAGCCGAGGCTTTCTACGCTTACGAAGGAGGGGTAATATTAGACAAAAATCCCTGGTCCAGACTGGCAAAAGAAATCGTTTTGGACCTAAAAACCCCCTTGGGTTTAATTGATAGACACACGGTTATTCAAAATGAAATCCCGTCATTAAAAGATATTTTCCCCACCTATGATTTTCTCGTATTTAAAGATGACACATCCCAAGTAAAATATTTTGATGACATGGTATTTAAAAATAGCTATCTTCTAACCCTGAACAACGCACTTTCAGATAGCGACAAATCACAAATGCGCCTTATTTATGGAGACGCCGGCATAAACACGATTGACAAGATTAAAACCAGAAACACTCCGGATACCACTACTGCGTCGTACTGGTTTCAAACCACTAACATGTGGAAAGACGGTGAGCCCGACCGGTTATTAAATGCACCCAATGAGTACGAGGAATATTTCCCTTCTTATATTTTCTCCGATGGGGACGATACCGTCACTATAAACAGCGCTGTGGTAAATGGAGTAGAAAACTACATGATCGCAGGCAGTCACGGAGAAACTATCAGCGACCAAAACGCCATAAACCAAATACTAACATGGCTTGATGTCAACTACACTATCCAGCCATTTGACGATATAACTCTAGAAAAAATAATCGCCCTTATCCTTCACTCGCCGGTTAATATGTCAGTTGAAAATGCCGCCGGACAAACTGTCGGTTATCAAAGTAACCCTAACCAGCAAATTCCTCTTTCCTTTTACGACGAAACGGCTAAGGTTATTATCATCGGCAATCCGGAAGACTCCTTAAAGATAAAGCTTGTCGGTGACAGCGGTATTGAAAACCAGGCCGGCTATGATCTGGCTGTCCTTAGCGAAAACAAAATGGATAATTTAGAAAAATATCTGCTCTCGGACACGATCGGTCCAGACGAAGAAAAAGAATACTTGCTTGATACAAAAAAAGGTTCTTTAAACAAAGAAGGCGACTCTTCCACTCCCTCCTTTTCTTCTCTAAAAATCAAAATCACAAATATGATAAATCAGATCGAAACAGCAGACTACTTATCCCGCCAGCAGAAAAAACTGCTTGCATCCTCCCTTTCAAGTACTTTAGCTAAAATCGATCTACTGGAAAAGTATTCAAAGCAAAAAAAATACACTACTCTAAACTCTCAACTAAATATAATCCAGTCATACTTATTTCGTACACGAAGACTTCTAAACCTTTATTCAAAAAACAGCGAATATGAAAAAGAAATGCTAAAGATAAACCAGGGATTTCCCGATATTTTTTCCGATCTCTTTTTTATCAAGCTCGCCAGCCTAAAGCAAAAACCATGTTATCTTAGCAAAAAATATTTAAAACTTAAACTTTGGCAAAATGAAATCCTTTTTACTGTGAAAAAAAAGAAAATTGAGCGCGATGCGGCCAAAAACCACGCCTACCTTTACCAAAGTGCCAGTCTTTTTCTGGCCGAAAACTATTTCCAAAAAGCAAATCACTATTCGGATAACGACAAAATTGAAGAAGCACTGTTTTACTCAGAACTTTCCCGCTGGTTTTTGGGTGAGATATAAAAAAAGGTATGCACTTAATATTTCCTCTACAGTCTCGGTAAAAATGGATATATAATAGACAAATGATCTTAGATCTTGCAGTTATTGGCGGGGGACCGGCAGGCATGATGTCCGCCATTAGTGCATCCCAATATTCAAACTCTGTTTATTTGCTGGAAAAAAACGAAAGTCTTGGCAGTAAACTGCTTTTAACAGGCAAGGGCAGGTGCAATTTTACCTCTGCCAAATCTATTCCGGATATAGTTGAGTCTTTTGGCAAAAAAGGCCGTTTTTTATACAGCGCTTTTACCCGTTTTTCCAACCAAGACCTGATCAATTTTTTTGCCAAAAACGGGGTTAAAAGCAAAACCGAACGCGGACAGCGGGTGTTTCCTGTTTCAGACAAAGCCGAAGACATAGTCAACTGTCTGCAAAAACAGCTTCATTTAAATAAAGTAAAGTTTATTATTTCCTTTCCGGTAAAAAATATCTTCCTAAGAAAAGACTATTTTTTAGTAAAATCAACCGAGGGCAGAAGCCTGCAGACCAAACGGGTAGTTATCGCCACCGGCGGGCTTTCCTACCCTGCCACCGGTTCTACCGGGGACGGTTACACCCTAGCCAAAAAGCTGGGACATCAAATAATCCTTCCTATGCCGGCTTTGGTGGCTCTTTTTTCCGGCAATAAAGATGTGCGATCATTGGCGGGCCTGTCTTTAAAAAACGTCAGTCTCTCTTTTTTCCGAGAAAACATCCTGCTCACCAGTGAGTTTGGCGAAATGCTGTTTACCCATAGCGGTATCTCCGGCCCAATAGTCCTCAGTCAAAGTAAAAAAATCGCTCAACGCCTGGCTGATAAAGAAATAATCACTGCTGTGATAGACTTTAAGCCCGCGCTTTCCGGTAAAGAACTGCAAACTCGTATTTACCGTGATATCCACTCAATGCCCAAGAAAGAATTTCAGACACTTTTGTCCGGACTCGTTCCCAAGTCCCTGATGCCTGTCCTTTTAAAAAACACCGGCATTGACAAGCATATCCAAAATAGTCTGCTCAGCAAAGAAAACATTGAAAATATTGTCCGTTTTCTAAAATCATACAGCTTTTTTATAAGCGCCACTGCTCCTATAGAAACGGCTATTGTCACTGCCGGCGGTATACCGATAAATGAAATAGACCAACGGACAATGGAATCCAAAATAGTCCCCGGCTTGTATTTTGCCGGAGAAATAATCGCTGTCGACGGCCCAACCGGCGGCTATAATTTACAAAAAGCCTTTAGCACAGGCTGGCTGGCCGGAAAATCCGCCGGACAAAAATGAAACAGGCTATACTTAAAGAGCTTATTAAACTGCAAAAGTACAAACATGTAGACAAGAGTGTCTACAAGCGCTTTATCAAACGCCTGAACGAAAACAGGGGCCTGGTAAAAAAGGAAAGTCTCAGCGACCATTTTTGCGTCTTCTTCCTGCCATATCATAAAACCAGTGCTTCGGTTTTTCTGGGTCACCATATAAAAGCGGATGACTGGATCTCTCCCGGCGGCCATATCGAAAGAAGCGAGCACCCGCTTAAAACTGTTAAGCGCGAATATGCCGAAGAACTAAGAAGCATAATAAAAGAGGAAAAAATAGAAATTTTTGATCTTAGTATAAAAAAAATTGATAATCCCCTTCACAACTGCAAAGTCCACTATGACATGTGGTATTTGGTCCATATGAAGGAAAAGCCGGATTACCGTTATATAAAAAAAGAATACTATAATGCCAAATGGCTAAAATTGCCCGAAGCGCTAAACTATATTCAGAAAAACCCCAGCTATAAAGCTATTGTTGCCAAGCTCCAATCTTTTCAGTGGGCTTAGATGGACTCGAACCATCGACCTTTCGGATGTGAACCGAACGCTCTAACCAACTGAGCTATAAGCCCTGTTGGTATATTCTACCAAAGTCTCGCTTGCTTTTAAATAAAACTCAGGTTTATAATGACATTAAATTAGCATCTACACCATATGAATATATTAAAAGCCATAGGCCTTTTTTTGTTGGATTTTGTTGAAACTATTGTTATCGCGCTTTCTATTTTTGTCATCGTCTATATTTTTCTTTTCCAGCCGCACCAGGTCAAAGGCAGTTCTATGGAGCCGAGTTTCCAGGATGGAGAGTACTTACTCACCAACAAGATCGATTATCGCTTTAAAACCCCGCAAAGAGGAGACGTAATTGTTTTTAAAGCACCGCAAAACGAAGAATATGATTATATTAAAAGGATTATCGGCCTGCCTGGTGAAACCGTCAGCATTATCAACAGTCAGGTATTTATAGACAGTGTTAAAATGGATGAGTCGGCTTACCTGCCGGTTGAGGTAAAAAGCAGGGGCGGCCGATTCCTCGGAGAGAACGGCAGCTACAGCTTGGGGGAAAATGAGTATTTTGTATTAGGAGATAACCGCGATCATTCTTCTGACTCAAGAGACTGGGGCCCGGTAGGCCAGGCAAATATAATCGGCAGAGCATTTTTTGTTTATTGGCCGGCAACGAAATTTGGTCTTGTGTCCAGAGTAGTCTATTCCGGCTTATCAATCGAAGCTTTAAACTTGGTCCCGGTTACACCTTCATAAATTTTTGTTAAAAGCTCGTGTGTTTCCACCGGGTTGCCATTAAGAATAATGTTTAACTTGGTTTGTCTTTGTGTCCGTACCAAACGGACTTTAGATTTTTCCCCAAGCGCAGTATTTATATCTTTCTGCATTTTATCAATATCTTTATGGATAATCAGATTTTGCTGGTCATTTACAGCTTTTCCCAGTTTGGCAGGATCAACCGTTTGTTTTAGACGGCGGGCTATTTCTTCTGCTCTTCGTACCGAGCCGCCTTCTTTCAAAATCATCTTATATCCTTCAATCATTATTTTGGGGTCTTTAATACCGGACAAGGCCCGCGCATGTCCTTCAGTGATAAGGCCAGTCAGGATACCGTCTTTTATCGCATCCGGCAATTCGAGAAGGCGTATCGTATTTGAAACATAGGAAGTACTTTTCCCTATCCTGTCGCCTATTTCGGCCGCTCCCAGCCTAAATTCTTCACCAAGTCTCTCAAAGGCTTTAGCTCTCTCCAGGGGGTTAAGATCACTGCGCTGGACATTTTCCACCAGAGCCATTTCCAGCATGCCTTGAGGACTGGTTTTTTTTATGACTACCGGTACCATTTCCAAACCGGCTATTTTGGAGGCACGCCATCTTCTTTCTCCGGCAATGATTTGATAGCCGGCAGGAGTTTGAGCTATCACCAAAGGCTCCAATACTCCGTGTTCACGGATAGACTCTACCAAATCTATCAGCTCATCCGGTTTGATAACACCACGAGGCTGCAAGGGGTTTGGCTGGAGCTCATTTATGTTAAGCTCTGTTACACTGCTGGCTTGTATTTGTGTCATTTATTTTATAAAAATATATTTTCGGCCAAGTTTCTGCTTAAAATCTACAATCCCGTCCTTAAGTGCAAAAAGGGTATGATCTCTACCCATGCCTACTCCCTCACCGGGAAAAAATTTCGTTCCCTGCTGACGGACTATTATATTTCCGGCGATTATTTTCTGGCCGCCAAAAATTTTGATACCCCGGCGTTTGCCCGGACGGGTAGTATGCTGTCTGGTAGAACCGCCTGCTTTATGTTTTGACATATATGCTCGATTTTATAAATATTTTTCACGAAAGTCAATCTAAAAAAAGAGTTTACTGCCCCAATCAACTATTTAAACGTCATTTTGCCTGATTGTTTCAAAGAGCATCAGGGCTGCAGCCACCGACAGGTTTAAAGAGTTTACCTTTGGACTGCAAGGTATATTTGCTACTTCATCCACCCTGGAAAGCAAATTGTCTGAAATACCCCTATCCTCTCCGCCGATAAGAATAGCCAGAGGCAGTCGCATATTACAATCATAGTATTTCTTGCTTCCGGAAGAGTCGGCTGCGACGGTTTTAACACCGTTTTCCTGGAGCGTTTTAATTGCTACAAAAATATTTTCATAAACAATCGGCATGTGCTCCAAGGCCCCCATCGAAGCTCTGGATGCTATCGCCCCGGGTTCTTTTGTTTTTCTTGGCAGGACGACTGCATCTACCCCGGCGGCAGCTGCACTGCGGACAATTGCTCCCAAATTGTACTGATACATCAATTCTGTGAAAAGCAAAATAAATGCCGATCTGCCCTCTTTCTCGCACTGTTTTAAAATATAGGGCAAACTGTATACCGCCAGCGGAGCCGCTTTTAGTATCACGCCCTGGTGAACTCCTGTTTTGGAAAATTGCTCCAGATATTTCCTGGGAACAATCCTGACCGGGATTTCTTTTCGCGAAGCGTAGCTTTTAATGGCGCTTATTTTTCCGTCTGACCTTAGGTTTTTTTCCAGCAAAACTTCAAAAATCTCTGTATCTGCTTTAAGAGCTTCTATGGCCGGGTTGCGGCCTTCTATTTGGCGGAAATTATGGTCAACGTGGGTCATTCCTATTTTTTGGAGAAAGGAAGAATCTCAACTTCAGACAGAAGCTGCCTATGTCCCTGGACTTTGCGATATCTGGATTTGGCCCGGAACTTTACTACTCTTACTTTTTCTCCTTTTACCTGTGCTAAAACTTTGGCTTTTATTTTAGTTTTTTCCAAAAAAGGAGTACCGATGGCTAGCTTTGTCCCGTCTTTTAAAAGAAGCACCTCGTCAAAACTCAGCTCTTCCCCCGCCTTGGCATTTAATTTTTCTACTTTTAGTTTGTCTCCGGGTGAAACCTGATATTGTTTACCGCCGGTCTTTATGACTGCATAGTTATTCATAAAAGGAATTATACTAAATATTTTGACTCTTTAAAAGCCTGAAATTAATAAAAAGTTTAGCCTATGTAAAAACAGGCCCGTTTCTCTTTGTTCAAAAACAAGCTGTCTGCCAAGCCGAACAAAAACATAGTAACAAGAATCGAATTCCCTCCTACAGAAAGCAGTGGCAGTGGCAGGCCGGTCACCGGTAAAATCCCCATATTCATACCTATATTTACCGCCACTTGAACAAAAAAAACAAAAAAAATACTGACAGCGATCATTTGGCTGAAAATGTTGTCCTGTTCCTGAACTATAGAAATAAGACGCCACAAAATATAAAAATAAACTGCCATAACCGCCAAACCTCCCAAAAAACCCATTTCCTCTACAAAAGAAGCAAAAACAAAATCAGTTTGTCTTTCAGGCAAAAAATGAAGCTGAGACTGTGAACCCAAGCCCAAACCTTTGCCAAAAAACTGTCCGGAACCGACAGCCAAAACCGATTGGATAACATTATAGCCGGACCCGGCCGGATCTTCATAAGGGTTTAAGAAATTTACAATCCTCTGCCGTTGATAACCTTTCAAGTGTGGGTACAGCAAAGGAACAAGGACTAGGGCCAAAACAACAAACAACAGTTTTATTTTAACGGGTATTTTGGAAATTAAAAAAATTATTCCAAAAATTAACAGTAAAAGCAGGGCGGAACCTAAATCCGGCTGGATAAAAACTGCAGCAAAAAGAAGTAAAAAAACTGCAAATGCCAAAACAAAGTTTAATGCTTTAAGAGGACTTTTTGCCATAATGTATGGCAAAAAAAGAATTAAGGACAGCTTTGCCAGCTCAGAGGCTTGCAGGTTTATGGCTCCAAAACTTAGCCAGCGGTTTGATCCCCGTACAGCGTGTCCGAAAAAATAAGTCAAAACAAGTAGCAGTAAAGTAAGGATATAAATATAAGGGGCAAACAGCAGCAGTTTGCGCCATCCGATATTAGCAGCGGCAAAATATACCGCGATCCCTAGCAAAAAATATCCTGCCTGATAAAGCAGCCTTTCCGGAGACACAGAATAAACAATAAAAGAAGACAAAAGAGACATTATTATTGCCGGCCAAAGCAAGCTTTTTGTGCACAATTTCATAATTATTATTCTGTTTCTACTTCAAAACTCTTAGCTTTTTTTATAGTCTTAACCATAGCATTATCTATTATATATCTGGTATATTTTTCCGGCCAAGAAGGTAATTTGACTGTTATTTTATCTTTAATGCCAAGGTTCATTTTTTTTCTCATTGCTCCGATTTTTCTGACTAAATTCCTGGCTTCCCCTTCATCCTCCAGCTCTTTGGTCAATTTCGTATCCAGGACCACACTTGCTTCAGCTCCGGCTTTCGTCCATAAAAGCTTTTTAACATTCAACTCCTGCTTTACGAGCGTCAGCATCGCCTCGCTTGGTCTTTTTAAACCGCTTTTTACTTCTGCTTTGGCCAATGGCTGTCTTAGGGGTAGGTTTTGCTCTTTGCGCTGTCTGTGTCCCAAAGAAATTAAATCTCTTATCTCCTGCATTTGCTGTAAAAAACCCTCTTCCTCAGTTGAAAGTTTTTTACCTGAAGGATAATCTGTTAAATGGACGCTTTCTTTATCTTTGTCATCTTTTATAAACTGCCATACTTCTTCGCTGATAAAGGGTATAGTTGGTGCCACCGCCCGGCTAAAGTCATACAAAACCTCGTATAAAGTAGCCAGGGCTTCCTTGTCTCCCCGGACAAATCTTTGCCTGGACAAACGTATAAACCATGTAGAAAGATCGCTGACAAAAGGCTGAATCAATCGTACAGCCGGAGGAACCAAATACTGTGTCAGGTTTTGCTCGCTTTCATAGACAAATTGATTCAGTCTAAGCTTTATCCATTTGTCCAAAATATTGTGCGATTTTGATCGACCCGCTTTATAGCGGAAAAGTTCGGCATAAGTGGAATAATACCGCAGACAATTATAAATTGGCAGGATAATAGTTTTCAGCTGGTCTTTAATATCATCTTCCGACACATTTACATTTTCTCCGCTTAAAAGAGCACTATTCATGAGAAAAAGCCGCACCGCATCCCCACCATACTTTTCCAGTGTTTTTTTTGGATCTGGGTAATTGCCATAGCTTTTGCTCATCTTCCGGCCGTCACTGCCCATGATAACACCGGTAACGATGACATTTTTAAAGCAATTTAAACCAAACAAGGCATTAGAAAGCACATGCATTACATAAAACCATGCCCTGGTTTGGGCTACGTATTCTGATATAAAATCCGCCGGAAAACTCTGCATCAGTTCTTTTTTATTTTCAAAAGGGTAATGCCTTTCCCCATAAGGCATCGAGCCGGACTCCAGCCAGCAGTCAAGCACCTCGGGAATTCTTTTCATTTTCCCCCCGCATTCGCACTTAAAAACAAATTCGTCAATGTAGGGCCGGTGTAAATCCTTTACTTTTTTACCTGACAATTTCTCTATTTCAGCGATAGATCCGACAACCTTTTGAGCTTTGCATTTATTGCACTTCCACACCGGCATCGGTGTTGCCCAATAACGATTACGGCTGATACACCAGTCCGGTGCTTCTTTTATACCCATGGCAAAACGGCCCTTTTTAATATGCTCCGGTATCCAATTTATCTTATCGTTGCTCTCAAGAAGTTTCTTCTTTAGTTTTTGCACATTTATAAACCAGGCTTTCTGCGGAGCATAAATAAGTCGTGCTTTACAGCGCCAGCATACCGGCACCGAATGGGTGATTTTATCCTGCCGGTAAATCAGATCTCTCCCAGCCAGCTCTTCATTTACTTTCTGGTTTGCTTTCAGATAGTACATTCCGCCATAACCTTTAACCATATCTTTTATCATGCCTTCCTGGTCAATATGCTCGATCATGGGGATATTCTTTTCCTTCATCAGTTTAAAATCATCTTCTCCATAAGCGGCTATTGTCACCACGCCTGTCCCTTCGTCGGCGCCGACAAAATCGGCATTAGTAACAACATAGGCATATTGACCTGTTTTAATAGGATAAAAGTCAAAATGGGGCTCAAAGGCCAAACCCTCCATCTTTAATCCTTTAAAACTGTCTACTGTCTCATATTCGCCTTTTAGTATTTTTAGGGTGGTTTTTGCTAAAATAAAAAACTGCCTGCCCTGTTTCACTTTTACATAGGTCAATTTTGGATTCACGGCCAAAGCCGGTGTAGCCAGCTTATTCCAAGGGGTAGTAGACCAAGCCAATATAAAAGTATTGCTTTGATCTTTTAGCTTGTATTTGTAAACATTAGAAGGCTCTGTCACCTGAATATAAGAGTTGTCCATGGCGATTTCAAAGCTGGAAACCGGCGTTGCATCATGAGGACAGTAAAGCGATACTCGTTTCCCCTGGTAGATTAAGCCTTTATCATAAATTTGCTTAAACACCCAGATTACTGTTTCCATATAAGAAAGATCCATGGTCCGATATGCGTGTTTAAAATCCACCCATCTGCCTACATGGTCGATATACCATTCCCACTCGGGAGAAGATGTGAACACATAGCTAAAACACTCTTTGATAAATTTTTCCAGACCAATCTCATTTATATCACGACGATTTTTCAGTCCCAGCTTCTGCTCAACTTTGTTTTCTATTGGCAAACCATGACAATCCCAACCCCAAACTCGCCTTATTCTCTTTCCCTTCATAGTAAAAAAACGCGGTATTAAATCTTTGGAAATAGAGGAAAGCAGAGTGCCGTAATGCGGCGTACCGGTGACAAAGGGAGGGCCGTCATAAAAACTATAGGCATTTTCTTTAGACCTTTGCTTGATAGACTTTTCGAATATTTTTTCTTTTTGCCAATATTTTAGAATTTTGCTTTCTGTCTCAAATCTGTCTGTTTTTATGCCTAATACCTTTTTCATCTTTACTCCTTAAAAAATGACAAAAAAAGCCCTCTTTAAA
>CAYNBK010000013.1:0-12322 GCA_964395485.1 uncultured Pseudomonadales bacterium | reverse complement strand
GCGGAGCGAGGCGAGCTAACACATTGAAGTTCGACATTTTTCGTAAACGGCCAGCAAGCTGGGAATTTTGGCACGATTTTTTAAATTCCCTTCTTTATCTTTCACTGGAATCTTGATATCATTGCTTTGATGATTATTACCACTTCCAAACCCTATTCCTTCGAGGAAGTTGAGCAACTTAAAGAGCAATTTGGTGTCTATATTAAAACAGTTATTAACCTAGAAAGGGAGATTTGTTCTGCCGGCATGGACCGACATTTTGAGGGAGAACAAATTCTTTTAAAACAAGGGTCTGTTCAAAGTGATATTTGGGGCGGCGGAATTGACCTAGAAACAAAGGAGATTGATTTTAACTCGTTTATTAATATTCGTCCTCAAGATAATAATACTAAAAACGAAATCCAAAGTGAAAAAAATCGAAAAAGGTATCGAGTGTTAACTGAATTTTTTTTTAAGGTCATTTTATGAACGAAACACTAATGTTAATTGGTTCGCTTTCAAACGACTTATTACGAGTGGCAAACATGGTTCATCGGGGTTCAGTCGAAGGAGCGAGTCGATTTTTTAACGAAGCTCAGAAATGGAGCCTCCAGCTCAAACATCGACAATTGAAGCCCTATATCCAAAACATAATTACTGGCATTAATGCAGAAACTAACAAAACTGCCCTGACTAAAAACAAAGCTGAGAAGTTTTTAATGTATAGCATTCTGCTACAAAATTATGCTGTTCATGATAAGTTCGAATAGTATCCACACTCGCCAGCCATTATAAAATAGACCGATATAATAGTCTATTCTTAGTATGGTAAAATAGAGCTATGGTATTAGTAAAGGTGTTAATTGAAGGTTATGTTAAGGATGATATACATGTAGTTCCTACAACTTCTTTAATTCAGGATGGGAACGTAAACATTATCGTTGATCCAGGAATGGGTGAAAATAAACCAACTGAATTAGAAAAAGCATTAAGAAAAGAAGGATTATCGTTTTCAGATATTAATATAGTTTTTACCACTCATTATCACCTAGACCATGTTCAATATGTTGGTCTATTTCCCAAAGCAAAGCTAATTGATTATAAATATATTTATAATAGCGATAAATGGACAGGTCATGAAGGTGATGGGTATAAAATAAGTCCAAATGTTTCAATCATTCATACGCCTGGCCATTCTTATGAACATGCCTCTTTAAAAGTAAAAACCAACAAAGGTATTATTGTAGTTGCGGGCGATGTGTGGTGGTTTCCAGACATGACGCCAAGGCTTGACGAAATGGCATTGGATCAAAAAATACTTGAGGAAAGCAGAGAAAAGGTATTAATAATTGCAGACTGGATTATTCCTGGTCATGGGAAAATGTTTAAGAATAATAAAAAAATGTGAGCGAGTTAGGCCCATCAGAAATAGTAAGAGACGAAAATATAGGTGACACGCTTTTTACTGTCGGGAAGGAAAAGCATCCACATACTAAGGAAATAATAACTGTAGCCAGGGCATGCCGCAACGGAGTAAATCTTGATATATCATTAGACCACACAGGATATTGTACTGCTACACTCTATAAAAAAGTTCCTAACCAGAAGTTTAGAGCAGATGAAATTGATTCCATAATTTTCAAAGGTGATAAAGACGATTCATGGGAGGCAACTTATGCACTTGCAAGCAGATTAAAATATGGAGCAGATCCGGAAAAGCTTTTTGCAGAATTTCATGAAGCTAACAGAATCTCAATACAAGAATTGATTAAAACCCTTAAACAAAAAGGTAAAATTTAAATTTTTTTGTATAAAAAAAGTTCTAACTCTCCACCAGGGGCGGATAAATGTCCACGGTTCGCAGTAAAGAATTTAAGCCTTAAAAATTATCACCAAAGTGGGAGAGTTCGAACCTTATATAGGGATATTTAGTTCTAAAATTTCTTAAATATTCTGCAGATAAATAATGAACCAGTTTCAAAACTAAGCCCTATTTGACTTCCTTTTCATAGGCAGGGTAACCTCTAATCAATACGAAAGGAGGTGAATACCCTGCCCAAGACGAATTTTACTGATGTTTTAAATAAAGCGCAACTCGAGTTTCTGGCAGAGAAGCTTCCGGAACCGGCTGCCCTCACTGGCCGTCCTGCTTACTCAAATTCAGTTCTTCTTCCGGGAATCCTCAAGGTTTTAAGATCAGGCTGCCGCTGGCGGGATCTGGATGCTCCCGGTTCAAGATTTACCTTCCGGAGTAACCCACTGGCGGAGACTAAATCTCTGGCAAGCAAGGCTTGGTCTTAGGCCAATCTGGAAATTACTCCTAAAACTGCTGGTTAAAGCAGGCTTGGTTAACCTGTCGATCGTTAAGCTCGACGGCAGTCTCAGTCTCGTTCCCAGCTGCCGGTTCAGGCAAGGGGTGGGCTACTCAGGCAAGCATAAGCAAAACGGGGTCAAGCTGTCTGCGGCCGTGGATGAAGAAGGATTGCCTCTCAGCGTCAGACTGGCTTCGGGGAACGTCCACGATCTACCCTTGGCTTTGCCAACACTTGAGGCAATCAGGATTGGGAAACGAACTAGACCGGGGATCGTTCTCGCCGATAAAGGCTACGACAGCCGACAGCTTAGGCGGGCCTTGAGGCAAAAAGGGATCAAGGCCAACGTTCCCGAAAGACAGTATCAGAAAAGAAGGAAGCGAGGACGACCGTCGAAGTATGACCCTGAGCTTGGCAAAACAAGATTTGCCGTCGAGAGGACCAAGGGCTGGCTAAAAAGCTTCAAACGGATCCACTTCCGGTTCGACCGGACCTTGGTGATGTTTGAAGCCTGGGTACTGTTGGCTTGCGTGGTAATTTGTCTTAGAAAACTGGTTTCTTAGGCCGCAGGGGATGAAAAGCTGGCGGTTATGTTAAACTTGGTCTGGAGTTTTGAAACGGGTTCACTTATAATCTCATTATGTCGTTTATTTTTTATGCCTGGATTGCATCTATTGTTTATGGATTGTATGCTGTTGTTGCCAAGTTAATTGGAAAATATCAACTTACAAATATTTGGCAGTTTTCATTCTTTTCTATTTTATTTGCTGGAATTATAACCTCAACAATATCTGTTTTGAATGGTGCAACTATACCTACTGAATGGACATTTATTGTAATTACCTCATTTTTTCTTGCAATTGGCGGTGTTCTTTATTTAGTTGCTTTAAAACATCTAGATGTTTCCGCTATGGCTCCCTTATTTAATATCCGTGTAGTTATAACTGTATTGTTGGGGTATTTTTTTCTTAATGAAATTCTTGTTCCCAAAAGCGTGGCCCTGATATTATTAGTTGTTATTGCAGGTTTTTTTGCTACTATGGACGAGAAATTTTCTATAAAGTCTTTTTTCCAACAGAACGTTACCTTAGGTTTATTATTTATGCTCGTTCTATCTTTACAATCTACTTTTATCAATCGAGCTATTGATCAAACTGATTATTGGACTACGACTTTGTGGGTAGGCTTATTTGCTATACCACTTGCGTTTTTATTTCTATATCCAAAATTTAGAGATGATTTACCAAAAACTAAACCTCAAAACTATATTGGAGTGTTAATTTTATCGTTATTTGGAGGTTTGGGGGATCTTGCTGCATTTAAAGCATTTGAAGGAAATATTGGAATATCCTCTGTAATAATATCTTTACCAATTTCAATGATATTAGCATTTCTGTTTTCGATAGTTAAACCCGAATTACTAGAAAAGCATCAATTAAAAGTATATTTTGTAAGATTTTCTGCTGCAGCGGTGATGATATGGGGCGCTTTGCAGCTTTCAAAATAATCAATAACAAAGTCAGATTCATTTAAATTCAATAAAAAGGCTTGAACTCTCCACCAGGGGGCGGACAAATGTCCACGGTTTGCAGCTATGGATTTTTGCTTTAAAGCAATGTATCAAACTGTATTTTCCCAAAACTGTATTTAACCTCTGATATACTATATTTATGCAAAAGCTGGCTGTAGTATATTTCCCAACGATAAATCTAGAAAAAGTTAACTCCCTTAGAAGAAAACACGATCCAAATTTTCACATAATACCACCGCATATAACGATTGTCTCTCCGTTCTACGGGATTTCCGGGAACCAACTGATCTCACATTTTAAAAACATACTCAAAGACGCCTACTCTTTTTCAGTTCATCTAACTGATTTGGCAAAAACTGAAGACGGCTTGCTTTTTTTACCGGTCAAAGAAGGTAGGGAACAACTAATAAATTTGCACGACAGGCTATACTCGGGAATACTGGCTTCATATATTCCAACTGATTTTCCATTTGTCCCGCATATAACTCTCGGAAATTTCGGAGCTGAAAAAAGCACACTATACAGAGATGCTGAAAAAGCTAATTTTGATATAACTTGTGTGCTTAATGAAATGTCAATCATAAAAGGGGATGAGATAAGTCCTGCAAAAATAGTCAAAACAATTAAATTACATAATTAGGAGTACAAAAGATTTCCTGATTCTAAATCCGATAAGTTTAAACACTATTTGCTGTTTGCAGCCAATACTAATTTGAAAAATAGCGTACTAACTAATTGATTATTTATATAAATATGTCTGGTACTATTTAATAATTCCAGTTTAAGTTTCGATATTGACATTGAATTGGCTTCTAATATAAAATTTCTTTATATGAATAAAAAACAATTTGTCTCTACAGTTTTAACTGTTGCTATCGTTTTTTTAATAAGCGGTTGTGATAAAAAACCAGTCTCTCAAGGCAACGAGGCAAACAGCCAAAACCAAGAACAGAATCAAGCCCAGGGCAATAATCCAAACTCTGGAGTAGAAAATCCCAGCGGAGAGTACTCAATTAACGATCTGCTTACGATGAATAAACCAATGAAATGCACCTGGAAAGAAAACTCAAGCGGGAACAGCGATGTAACTAACGTACTGTATATTAACGGGAAAAATTTTTACCAGGATGTAAGCATGGGCGATATCGGCCATAGTTTCACCCTAAATAACGGTGATTACCTTTATATTTGGAGCGATTTTAACGACACGGCTTCGAAAATAAAATATTCGGAAATAAAAATCAGCCCGCCGCCGGGACAGGATAAAGCACAGGATACCACCGGATTGGAGCAAAAGCGTGACTTTGTTTGTGAAAAGTGGACAGCTGACAACTCTATTTTTAGCCCTCCTACTGATAAAAATTTTAAAGACATAACCAACGAAATGAATCAGGGGATGGAAAACTTAAACAACGGAGTCGTTGAAAACGCCAAACAGCAGATGTGTGATTTGTGCCAAAACGCGCCAGATCAAGAAACTAAAGACGAGTGCCTGAAAAATGCGCAGTGCGACCAATAGCCAGCTCTTTTTACGAACACAGCAAGCAAAAATACAGTAAAGCACTTATTCTTCTGCAATCATTGTTGCTCTTATTAAACCTGAATTTTTTAAATGAAAAAAATACATTCATCTCCCATTGGTGTTTTTGACTCCGGCTTTGGCGGACTGGAAATACTCAAAGAAATCGTCACCACTCTCCCGCAATATGACTATATATATTTGGGGGATACTGCCCGAACCCCCTACGGCACCCGCTCTCAGGAGATGGTTTACCGGTTTGCCTGCCAGGCCTTGGACTATCTTTTTGGCCAAAACTGCGGCCTGGTAATACTGGCCTGCAATACTGCTTCAAGCATGGCACTGTAAAAAATACAGCAGGAGTATTTGCCAAAAAATATCCAGGCAAAAAAGTATTGGGCGTTTTAATACCGGCTGCAGAGTCTGCTATTGAAAAAACCATGAACAAAAAAATCGCTGTTATTGCCACCGAAGGAACTGTTTCATCCGGCGCTTTTATAAGAGAATTAAAAAAACTGGACCCGAAAGTCGAAGTTCTTCAAAAAACCGCACCGCTTTTGGTCTCTATTGTCGAATCAGGCGAGCAAAACTCTGCCATCAGCCGACTGGCTTTAAATAACTATCTAACACCGCTTATAAAAAAAGGGGTTGATACCATTATTCTCGGCTGTACCCACTATGGCATTATTCAAGACGAAATCCGCGCTATCACCGGGAAAGTAGCTCTTATTGCCGAGGGAAAAGTAGCAGCCAAAAAACTAAAAGACTACCTCTGCCGGCATCCGGAAATAGAGAAAAAACTCAGCCAAAATAAAAAGATTAAATTCTTAAGCACCGACAGGAGCGAAAAATTCCAAAAACTCGGTTCGGTATTTTTCGGCCGGACTATAAGGCCGCAGCGTATAACATTGAGATAAAATTCTGCTACAATAATTCCATGCTGATAACTCCCATCAAAACCGCCCTGGTAAAAGCAAACGATGATTTGTTCCAAATAGTCGCCGATTCGGTAAAAATATTGCCAGATAAATCTGTGCTGGTAATAAGCTCAAAAATTATCAGTTTTTGCCAGGGCAGGATTGTAGAAAAAACCAGCGGCGCAAAATCAGAAAAACACGAAATCGCCAAAAAAGAAGCAGATTTTTTCCTGGATCCGGCTCTATCCAAATACAATATGCTTCTGACATTAAAAGAACAGACACTGGGAATAAATGCCGGCATTGACGAATCAAATGCCGATGGCGACTATGTTTTGTGGCCGGAAAATATTCAAAAAACAGCCAATGATATTTGGCATTTTTTACGAGATCACTATGGAGTGAAAGAGGCGGGAGTGATTGTCAGTGACAGCAAATCCATACCGCTCAGGCGGGGAGTAGTAGGAACAGCCATGACAGGCTGTGGTTTTAGGGCTTTATATGACTACCGTGGAAAAAAAGACCTTTTTGAAAGAAAGCTGAAAATCTCTCAAATAAACACGGCCGAAGCTATCGCCGTGGCGGCAGTGCTAGAAATGGGCGAGGCGGCTGAACAGACACCGCTTTGTCTGGTAGAAAATATAAAAAAGATAATATTTCAAAACCGGCCGCCCAGCGCCGGCGAGCTAGAAGAACTGGCAATAGAAATCGAAAATGATGTCTATGCGCCTCTTTTTAGTGCTGTAAAGTGGCAAAAAAGCACTAAAGAAATTTAAAAAAGTAATACTGCACCCGTTAAAAGAAGACAGCTCCCCCAAAGTTCAGCTTTTGATTTTTCCAAACAAGCTGCTGCCGATAAACAAAATCAGCAAACTAAGCAAGAGCATGATAGAAAAATCCATAAAAGTGGAGTAGCTGGAAATACCGATAAGCACAGAGCGGAGTCCGTCAACCCCATAGGATAGGGGGTTTAATTTAGTGACAATCCCCAGCACTGCCAGCAAATCTGCCGGCGGGAAAAGGGCGCCGGATAAGAAGAAAATCGGCATAACCAAAAAATTCATAATAAGCTGGAAGCCCTGCATATCTTCCAGGGTAGAGGCGATCGCGATCCCCAAAGAGGTAAAAAAAAGCGCTATCATAAAGGCGAAAAAAAAAGCCATAGGCAGGCCGGACAGACTGATCGGCCTAAAACCGATAAAAAGGGTCATAACAAAAACTATCGTGCCCTGAAGCAAGGCAACAGTAGCCCCGCCCAATGTTTTTCCCAGCATGATCGACAGCCTCGGTACCGGTGCAACCAAAGTCTCTTTGAGAAAACCAAACTGCTTGTCCCAGATAAGGGATATTCCGGAAAAATTACCGGTAAAAAGGATTGTCATACTGATAATGCCCGGCGCCAAAAACTGGATATAGTTTCCCTCTCCCGCCTGGCTGTATATACGGCCAAAACCAAATGTCAAAAGAAAAAGAAGGGGCTGTCCCAAAGACCCGATCATCCGCGATCGTGAGCGGAAGTATTTTTTTAACTCTCTCAGCCAAAGAATATAAACAGTCCTCATATTATCTATGCATTTGATGCCGCATGCGCATGCGGTCTAAATTGCTTGCTTCCTCGTCGCGGATTTGGTGTCCGACCAGGGCCAAAAATGCATCTTCCAGTGTTTTTGCCTTACTTTGTTTTTTTAAAGTGTCTGCTGTACCGCTGGCGATTATTTTGCCATGGTCAATAATTGCTATCCTTTGGGGCTGCCAGCTCTGCCTCTTCCATATAATGGGTGGTAAAAAATACGGTCATTCCTTCTTCTCTGTTAACTTTTTTGATATAGGTCCAAACGTGTTCTCTGGTTTGCGGGTCCAAACCAAGGGTCGGTTCGTCCAGAAATAAAACCTTAGGATGGTGGAGCAGACCCCTGGCTATTTCCAGCCGGCGCTTCATACCTCCGGAAAACTTTTTTACCAAGGTGAGCATTTTTATGGTGGTGCTTTTACCGGCGCCGTTTGGTCCCAAAAAGGCAAAAATCTCGCCTTTTTTAACCGCAAAAGAAACTCTGTCTACTGCTGTCAGACCGTTAAACTTCTTTACCAAATCTTTTACCTGGATAATGTTTATTTCTTTTTTTGGCATTTTTACTCTATGCAATATATCCGCCACTGGTGGAAACTTTTATCTTTAAATTATATACCCATTCCCAACAGTTTTTCCAGCAAAAGGCTCTTTACCAAAGATGGAAAAACGGTTATATTAAAATCTGTCATGAGCAAGATAAATTTTATTAAAATATTTATTTTCAGCCTGATAATCCTTTGCACCGGTACAGGCATGGGTTATCTTGTCCGCATTAAACACGAAAGCCTGATCCAAAAAAATCAGGAAAAGAAAAATGTTTATCTGCTTTTTGTGGACGAGGTTTACGATACTATCCAGCAAAACTACTGGCAGAAGGTAAGCGATGAAGACCTATCAGATCTTTTTAACAAAGCCATAAATAAAGTATCTGCCCAGGAAAATACCCTGCAAAGCCAGGATAAAGAGGGGGTAAAACAGCTTTTTTTGTCCCTTTCTCAAAGCATGGACGATCAGCAAAAAAAAGATTTGCTCACAAACACAGCCGATGTGGTACTGGCCAACCTCAGTCCTTTTGGCCGTTCCCGCTTATATACCCAGAAAAATCAGGAAGATCTGAAAAATAACGTCAGCAATATTGATCCCACTACCGACCTTTATAACGAGCTGGGGGTGGAAAAAAACGCCAGCGCCGAATCAGTAAAAACTGCCTATACCCAGCTGGAGAAAGAATGGAACCCTGCCGCCAGCACGGCTTCAAACGCAGCAGAAAAGTATGCCAAAATAAATCGGGCTTATCAAGTCTTATCGGACGCTGACTATCGCCAGCTTTATGACAATACCGGCATAGAACCAACCATTGAAAGCCGTCTTTATGGTGACAAAATACTTTATCTCCGGCAAAGCAAATTTTCTCCCACCACCATGGAAGAACTGGCCAAAGTAACAACTAAGTATGACCAGGGAAGCTTGGATACCCTTATCCTGGACCTGCGGGACAATATCGGCGGGGCTATCGACAACCTGCCTTATATGCTGGCTCCCTTTATCGGCAACGATCAGTATGCCTTTGACTACCTGCATCAAAATGAAAAGGAAAGCATTAAAAGCAAGGGAGAAGGCATGCCATCCCTTTTCCGCTACAAAAAATTTGTAATCCTCGTGAACGAAAATACTCAGTCTTCTGCCGAAGTGATGGCTTCCGTTTTGAAAAAATACAATGTCGGCGTGCTTTTCGGTAGAACCAGCCGCGGGTGGGGGACAGTCGAGCGCGTATTTTCTCTGAAAACCCAACTGAACCCAAATAAAGTATATTCAATTTTTTTGGTTCACCGGTTGACACTGCGCGAAGACGGCCAGCCAATAGAAGGCAGTGGAGTAGAACCGGTTATCAGCATCGATGACCAGACTTGGCCCGAACAGCTAATAAGCTACTACAACTTTCCCAAACTGGTAGATGCAATAAAAGATATCTACAAATAAGTTTAAACATCTCTATCTGTTATTTCTATATTTTCTTCTATACGAACGATATTCTATATTACTTTTTTAACATACGATCGTTAGTGAAAAAGGGTATATTTTTTAGTATAAAATAAAGGGTTTGAGGTAAATCCTATATTTTTTATATAATACATCTATGAATATTAAAAAGCTTCCAGGGCCTATTATCGGGCTGGCGCCAATGGACGGAGTCACCGACCACCCCTTGCGCTATATTTACAGCAGCAGCTTTAAACCCGACCTGGTTTTTACTGAGTTTATCAATACCGAAGCGCTAACAAGAGGCCAGCCGCAGGTGATGGAATATCTACGCTATGCCGCCCTGGAACGGCCTATTATCGCCCAGCTTTCTGGCAAAAATCCAAAGAGTTTTTATACTGCTGCGCTTATCCTCTGTTTTCTTGGATTTGACGGCATAGATGTTAATCTTGGCTGTCCTGCCAGAACTGTAGTTAAAAACGGCGGAGGAGCGGCTCTCATTGGCAAATATGAGATAGTTTTGGATATCATTAAGGAATGCCGGCGGACAATAAATGATTTTCAAAACGGTTTTAATCCAAGGGATTTAAAATTAAAAGAAAAACAATACAAAAAAATAGAAGAGCTAATTAGTTTTTCTGCAAACAGCACTCCGGGAGTGGCCAAAACACCTGCTAATAATGGCAAAAACCCCGGGGGCTACACTCGGCTGAAAGCAGAGTTGGATTTCCCGGGATTAAAGCCAAAGGACTCTGGCACTAGGGCCGCTCCCACTCTCTCCGTGAAAACGCGCACCGGGTTTAAACAGCAAAACAAGTCCTGGCTTCGGTTTCTCTTTGCCCAAAATCTAGATATGATCACCCTTCATGGCCGGACAGCCAAACAGGGTTATGGAGGTAGGGCAGACTGGGATTTTATCACCTGGGCAAATAACCAAAAACCGGCAAACACTTTTTTTCTGGGTAATGGGGATATTAAAAACCAGGCCGATATTGTGGCCAAGCTAAAACTAAGCGGAGCAAGCGGAGTACTAGTTGGCCGTGGTGCCTTGGGCAATCCCTGGATATTTAAGGATTTAACGATCCTCAACTTTAAGTTATTGCGAGAATCCGCCAACTGGCAGGAACGAAGCAATCTCCGGGAATATATAAAAATATTTACCCCTTCAAAAGAAAACCGCCTTCGGTTTCTACTCAAACACTTGAACTATTTTCACAAAATATATCCGGACAAAAACATTCTGCCACTGCGCAAACATTTCGCCTGGTACTGCCGAGGTTTTAAAGGCGCCAAAACCTTGCGGGGTCAGTTAATGAAAACAACAGGCTGTAGTGAAGTAATTTCGATAATAAGCAAATTTACTAATGCCTGCTGATATTATTATATTTCAGATATCAACAAGTATTAAAATCCTTATTTTCCGTTAAAAAGAAACCTCTTCTATTAGAGTATTTATCCCTTTCTTTTCTTCAAAATGCGGCAATCGACTATCGGGAGCTAAGGAAGCCGCCAGTTTATGTTTTTCACCATAAAAACCCTGCCTTAGTTTTCTGTCCAGGCGCTGGCTATAAATGGTGCCATCAAAAATATAAACAAGGCCTCCCTGATGCATCTCCAGCCACCAATGATCCCTAAGACGCGAATACCTTTTTTGCAAACGTACATTGTGGTTTGTCAGTTCAGCCCTGTTTTTACAAATGGCGTCAAACATTTCATTCGTCCATATTTTACAACAGCCCTCTCCATTATCGTTTGCCTTCAAACCAACAACCTTTCGCCTGGCTTTTTTCCACCAACTTATCTTTCTTAGAAGTTTTAAAGAAGGAGGGTTATTTTTGATCCATCCTGGACTTTTTATTTTATCGCGCTTTTCTTCCGCCAACCTAAGCGCACTATTAGCCGCAGCTACTGACTCTGTGGGCATATCTAGAAACTGAGGAGATATTTCCATTGCTTAATTTTAAATTTATATGCTCAAAGTCTTCTCTAATATTGACACAGTGTCACCTTAACACCAGGTGTTAAGCCTTGACTAAACATCAGGCTTTTTCAAAACTTTCTGTCTAATTTTTTTTGTGCTCTATTTACGCGCAAATTCGAACTTTTTTCAAATCTCAAAGGTAGGGCGGCGGCTGCGGCCGTCCAGCCGCCGCCCCTCTTTGCGCTCGGCCTTCGGCCTCGCTTTTAATTATCTTTTTCGCGCGCGATTTTTGCTCGGCTCCGCCGAGCATTTGATAATTGCTAAACTTTCCGCCTAACAAACACTGTAGTTAAAGGTGTTGTTGAACCGTCTGAATGGAAGATCATATCTACTCTTTGTCCAACTCCCATTATTTGGACTTGACCGGCCATTTTTTCGCCGAAGTATTCCATAGCTCGATCAGCTATTACTCCTTCATGTGGTAAATAACTTTGTATAGATATATCCTCATAATAAATTAGTTTTTCCATTTTTTCACCTCCTCCCATATTTCAGACTTATTTAAATTTAGATTTATATAACAACAAGTATTA
>CAYNBK010000012.1:0-12666 GCA_964395485.1 uncultured Pseudomonadales bacterium | reverse complement strand
ATTCATAGTAGATATGTATCGGATGTCTATTGACAAAGATAATTTAATCAAATAGAATAATCAAGATTTCCCCTGCAATATATATTTTTTTGCTGGGGGTTTTTAAATAACAAACACATGATTCAAGACGAGATATATTTAACCAAACAAGGCCGCGAAGATTTGGAAAAAGAGCTTCGCCAGCTAAAGGATGTTAAGCTTCCTCAACTTATCGATAGGGTTGCAAAGGCCCGGTCTTTTGGCGACTTGTCCGAAAATTCAGAGTATGCCAATGCCCGCGAGGATTTAGCCTTTGTCGAAGGCCGTATAGATGAAATTGAGGAGATTTTGAACAAAGCCCAGATTATTAAAAAATCAAATTCAAAAAAAGGAAATGCCGTTAGTATAGGCAGCATAGTCACTTTAAAGATAAAAAATAAGGAAATGACATTTACGGTAGTAGGCGAGTGGGAAGCAGACCCAAATGAGAAAAAAATTTCCCGCGATTCACCACTTGGCAGGGCTCTTATCGGCAAAAAAGAAGGTGAGCAGGCAGAGGTGGAAGCGCCAGCGGGGAAAATAGTATATACAGTACACAAGATTCATTGACAAGACAGCTTAATTTGTTATAATGGTTTAACTTAAAAAATAAATAAAGGCGTAAAAGGACAAGTAGAGACTTTGACCCTGTTTTACAGAGAGCGGTACTTGCTGAGAACTCCGCAAACAAGACTGAGTTTTGAAAAGACCTTTAAGCCGCAGGAAGAAAGTCCGATTAAATCGGACGAGTAGACCCTTGCCGGGTGTGCCCGTTATCGCACTAAACTGTGTCAGTCCGCCCCGGGTGGACAGGAGCAGTTGATAAGGTCAGATGCCATAAGGCTTTTGACAAAGACGGGTGGTACCGTCTTCCGAAAATTCGGAGGGCCCCGTTTGCATTTATAAATATAAACGCAAGCGGGGCTTTTTTTGTCTTGATTTTTGATTATTAATTAAAAAAAAGCATAGCTGAAACACATGTTGTTGGGGAACAACTTGAGACTTAGGGTCTTTTTATGCGTTTTTTGCTATGCTAGTGCATTTTAGCACAAGGAGGTAGCATGATAAGAGAATATGACCCACCCAGGTTACCGGACGCAGTTGATACGTCCAGCTTGGGCTTGGTTTGGCCGCCGAATTATGAAGGTTCATTTAACAGAGTTAGAGGTGCCTGGCCGCGCTTATTAACTACGGCAGACTTACTGGCTTCCAGCATAAAAGAATTATTTAGCATAATAAATTCTGCGCTGGATTCGGGCAAAAGGTGTGTAATTAAAGCCGTGGTTTCTGCTTGGGATATTCAAAGTACTATTAACCACGCACATGGAGTCATAGAGGCGGCAGTGCCTTTTGTCTGGAATGGTAGGGAAAGGTATTTTGTCTATATAGGTGTAAATCCCCAAGGAAGGAACTTGTTGGCGTCTCGCTCGACTAGTCAGATAGGGACTTATTTGGATAAAAGAGTAGAGTATCGCGAAGACAATTTGACTAAAGGGCAATTGGTAGAGCGAATGATTACAGCTGGTTGCCTACCAAAAATAACCACGGTAGATGATTTAAATTCTTTGGCTGCTTTGTATGCTACTTTTGGCTGGAAAGAAAATGAGGTTCGCCAAATGCTGGAAAGCGGGGAGAATAAAATCCTTTTGGCTCAGCAAGAAGATCAAGCTATAGGAGCCGTTATGATTGAACGGGATAGGTGGTTTTTGGGATTAAATGGAAATTTAGACCTAGCTGAGTTAACCGAAGGCATTGTTAGGCCGGACTGGCAGAGAAATGGTATTATTCATGGTCTTTGTGTACTTGCCTGCCGATTGGCTTTAGAAGAAAACGACCTGGTCTATTCTGAGAATAACATCTTAACAACTGGTCAACTACCACAACGTTTGGGCATGCTTGGTACGCCGCTGGGTCTAAGAGTGACAGGCATTCTGCGTGCGCATGTTCCAGTGGAAGACGGCAGCGGTGACCAACTAAGTTGTTTTTACCCAGCTGCTATTGATATTCTCAGAGCAAAAGATCAAGGCTATTTTTCTCCAGCAATTGACGATTTTATTACAAATTATCATTTACGATCATGGAAAAAATAGAAAATATATTATCGGATTTAATAAAGATTAATTCTGTTTTCCCCAAAGAGAAATATCTGGCTTTATATCTGGAAAAAACATTAAGAAGGTTGGGTTTTGATGTAAAAAAACAGTATTTGTCTAAAGACAGGTGGAATATAGTATCTAGCATAGGTACTGGTTCTAAAACGATTATGTTATATGCTCACATGGATACGGTTCCCGCTTATTCAGGTTGGTCAAGACCCCCTTTTCTTTTAACAGAAAATGCTAGCCGCTACTTTGGTAGGGGCGTGTTGGATATGAAAGGAGCCATTGCCGTATTTTTAACAGCAGTATCTGAATTAAAAAATATAAATGTCAATCTTGTTTTTGTTTTAGGAGTAGACGAGGAAAATATTTCTGAGGGGGCTTTTGCCTTTTGTAGAAAATTTAGAAGAAAGATAGATTTAGTGGTTTCACTGGCAAGCGACGCTTATAGTGGCGACTGGCCAGACCCCTTTGTACTTACCTTGGGAAGACAAGGCAGAGCGGCCGTTAGCTTAATGGTTCCGGGTAAATCTGCTCATGGGGCAGATAGCAAAGCCGGTGTAAACTCTATCAATCAAGCGGCCAAGTTTATTTTGGCTTTAGAAAAAATGCCCATGTTAAAACATCAAAAACTGGGCCAAAGTAGCTTATTTGTCAGAAATATAAAAAGTCATGCTGGTTCTTTATCTGTTCCCGAACAAACAGAGATTATGATAGACTACCATACTGTTTTGCCTGAAAATACTACTTTGGCTTTGGAAAGGATAAAAAATTTTGTAGATAGTCAATATGAAAACGACCTGCTGGAATCCACGTTAAAGAGCAAATACCATATCGGTTTAATAAAAAGAAAAACTCCCTATCTGGAGCCATTTATTACTAGTTGTAAGCATTATTTAGTTAAGGTTGTAATAAGTTTTTTGAGAAATAAGTACGGTAGTTGTAATTTGCACTATGGCGCCTCAGTAGCGGATGAAAATATCTTTGCTGAATACTTAAATTGTCCGGTAATCTGCCTAGGGCCAGTTGGCGGTAACGCCCATGGGGCAGATGAGTGGGTTTGTAAAAATAGTATGCAGGAATTGAAAAGTATTTACAAGGGTATTATTTGCACTTTTTAAGATCTTATTGGATAAATTGAAAAATATAATCTAAAATATAACCAGGAGGAATTATGTCACAGCCTATCAACGAACTTATCAAACTAAGGAAAGAAAAACTAGTCGAGATCAAAAAAATAGGTGTTAATCCCTATCCGGCCCAGACCAAAAGAACACACACTGCCGCTGAAGCCAAAAAACTATTGGGTAAAAAAGTGGCCGTGGCTGGTCGAGTTATGGCCTGGCGCGGCCATGGTAAAATGCAGTTTGCCGATTTGGTAGACCAGAGTGGAAAAATCCAATTAGTTTTTAAAATTGATGAGTTTACAGAGAAAGATTTCAAGTTTTTACGACTTTTGAATATCGGCGATTTTTTGTCGGCAGAAGGGGAGGTGTTCAAAACCAAAGCAGGAGAAATTTCGGTTTTAGTAAAAAGTTATCAGATTTTGGTAAAGTCTATTCTTCCTTTGCCTGATCAATGGTATGGTTTAAAAGATGTAGAAGAGCGCTATCGCAAGCGCTATTTGGATATGATTCTAAACCCGGAAGTTAGCGAAAGATTGCTGATAAGAAGCCGTTTAACCTCTGCCATTAGGGAGTTTTTAGATAATAAAGGTTTTTTGGAAGTGGAAACACCTACTTTACAGCCGGTTTATGGCGGCGGCTTTGCTAGGCCCTTTATTACTCACCATAATGCTTTGGGCAGTGATTTTTATCTGCGGATTTCGGATGAGATGTATTTGAAAAGACTGATAGTCGGCGGCTTGGAAAAAGTTTACGAGATCACCAAAGTGTTTCGCAACGAAGGCGTGGATTATGACCACAACCCGGAATTTACTATGTTCGAGGCACAAATTGCTTATGAAGATTATCACTATGGTATGGATATTATTGAAGAGCTGACAGAGTACATAGTGAAAAAATCTTTGGGCACCACAAAAGTTAAATACCAAGAAACCGAATTGAATTTTGCCAGACCATGGAAAAGATACCGTATGGTAGAGGCGATAAAAGAGTTTACCGACCTTGATCCATTAAAATGGCAAAGTCTAGTAGAGGCAAAAGAGGCCGCCAAAAAATTAAATTTGCCAGAAAAACAATTGACAGATTTAAAAAGAATGTTATCTGTCGGTGAGGTAATTGCCTTTGTCTTTGAAGAGGCAGTAGAGGAAAAACTAATTCAGCCGACTATTATTTATGATTTTCCGATCGAGGTGTCTCCACTGGCAAAAAAGTGTGAGGATCCGCGCTTCACCCAGCGCTTTGAACAATTTTTGATGGGCACGGAGTTTGGCAACAATTACTCTGAATTAAACGATCCGCTTGATCTCAGAAAAAGATTTGTTGAAGAAAAAAAACGGGAAAAAGCCGGTTTTGAAGAGGCCCACCAGACCGATTTGGACTATTTGGAAGCCATAGAGTGCGGTTTCCCGCCTACCTGCGGGGTTGCCATTGGTATTGATAGATTGGTTATGTTGATAACAAATAGTACCAATTTAAAAGAAGTGATTGCTTTTCCCACATTAAAACCAGAGCATCCACTTGAAATTAAATCTGTCAAAGTAAAAGGCGGCATTTTGTCATTAAGTTCAGTTTTTGCGTCTAAATATCCTTCTGCCAGCGTGGGTTATGCCCTTATTAAAGGTATAAAAGTGAATAAACAGAATCTAGCTTTGGAGGCTGAAAAAAAAGAGCTGCTGCTTAAATACAAAGATTTATCACCGGAAAATATTAACAAATTTTCCGAAGTTCAGGCCTACCGGAAAATGTACCAGCAAATGAGGGTAGATTTACACTCGAGAAAACCCAGCCCCGAGGCACTGCTAATGCGCATAGTCCGGGGTAAAGGTTTATATACGGTTAATACCTGTGTCGATGCTTATAATTTGGTAGTTATGAAAAACAGAGTTAGCCTAGGTGCTTTTGATCTGGATAAACTAAAACTCCCCTGCCGTGTGGATATTGCTAAAGGTGGAGAGCAGATTGACCTACTGGGAAAAGGCCTTACTAAGCTAAGATCCGGTGAAGTGGCTTATTTTGATCAAATAGGAGCCTACAATCTTGACTATAACTATCGTGATGCCGATAGGACCAAAATAACAGACAAAACAGTCAATATTATGCTGAACGTTGATGGTATATTTGAGATATCAGAAGATAAAGTGCTTCAGTCCCTGCATGAATCAATTCAGCTGATCAGAAAATATTGCGGGGGAGATTTACTTGAGGTAGGTATTTTATCAGCCAAAGGCGGACTCAAAAAAATTGATTCATTGGTCACCAGCAGGCAGACAGAAAAATCTAGTAAATATGGATACAGAGAAAGAAAAATTGTAGCAGTAATTAATATAGACTTACCAAAAGGTTTGGCAGGAAATGCTCTTGGCCATTTGGCTTTTTCTGCTGGCCATTGGGCAGACGAATCATGGATAGAAAGGGAGCGTTATATCGATGCCAGCGGCCAGAAACATGTCGGTATTGCTCGCCACCCGCTTATTGTATTGGAAGCTGACAAAAACTCCATAAAAGAAATTGTAAGTAAAGCCAGGGGAAAAGAAGGGGTAGCGATGGTTGATTATCCCCAGGAAATGTTTGATACCGGTACCGATGAAGATCTAAACAAAGCGATAAGCAAAACCACAGCTGATAAGATTGTTTATCAAGCCGTAGTTCTTGTCGGGCCCAGCAAAGAAGTTGATGATTTAACCAAAGGGTTAAAGTTGTACGGGTAGATTTTGTCAAAAATACTGTGGAGGCAAAGTCGAGCTTGCCGGTGTTGTCAAATAAGCTTTAGCCTTCATTTAGACTAGATAAATGGATGGTAATGGTTATATGGATAAATTAATAAATTAACAGATTGATAGATAGATAAAATAATTAAATTAAAGTAAATTAAACAAATAAATAAACCTAGGCATTAAAGCAGAAGAACTGTTTTTTTTAACACGCGATCGCATATCAAAAAAAAACAAAATACTAAGAGAAAAAAAGAACAAAAGGAGAAATATGATTACATTAAAAAATCTTAATGTTTATTTAAATAGTCTTTTTGGTGAGGACTTGGTGCAAAAAGCGCGCAAAAAAGACCCATATTTGGCCAACGGCTTACAGCTTCCCGGCAAGGAAAAAATTAGAAAGGTCGTACTGGGTACTACTGCCACTGAAGAGTTTTTACAGGAAGCGGTCAAAGCAGGTGCAGATAGCATTATCGTTCACCACAGTTTACCGCTTTTTCATGCCTACAAGCTGGTGAGCCCCTATTTATACAAGAGGCTCAAGGTGCTTATAAAAAATGACCTGTCACTTTTTGGCTTTCACTATATTTTGGATGCTCATCCAAAGTTGGGGAATAATGCTCAGATTATCAAAAAACTAGGCGCAGTCAGAAAAGAAGCATTTTTTGATGAGTGGGGTTTTACGGCAGAGTTTAAAACAGCGCAAACGAGAGAGCTATTGTCCAAAAAACTGGCTGTACTTTTTTCGCACGATATTTTTGTGATAAACGGAAAAAAAGATATGATCAAAAGCATTGGTGTGGTTTCCGGTGGCGGCATCCCGCATGAAAGAGAGATTCAGGAAGTGATAGATGCAGACTTGGACGCCTATCTTACCGGCGAGGTCAAAGAGTCTACGGTCGGCATTTTCCGCGAGCTGGGAGTAAACTATTTTGCCTGCGGCCACTATGCTACCGAAGTATTTGGAGTACAGGCTTTGGGCTTGGAGTTGAAAAAGCACTTTGCAGACAAGCTGGAGGTGGAGTTTTTAGACGTCCCAAACCCATTATAGGAATAATGATTAAAAGAATTAGTGATAAGGATTAAGTTAAGGTGAATACAATCACAAACTATAAAAACTTAAGATTTTTCCAAACGTCTTTTGAATCAACAACTAGTATTATTAAAATTAGCAGTAGAGTTCCCAAAACTTACACCTATTCAATTATTTTAAAACAATTAATAAGGGCATCATCGTCTGTTGGAGCAAATATTGCCGAGGGCTTTGGAAGGTATAAAGGAAAAGAATATTAAAGATATTTACAGATTGCTTTGGGTTCTGCCAATGAAACAGAATATTGGCTAATGCTTTTAAAACACAGTTGCTCGAATTTGTCAGAAAAAATTGATAAAATAATTGGATTAAATTTGGAAACTATTAAAATGCTAGCAAGTACTTTAAAAAGTCTAAGAACTAAGAGGTAAAAAAGATTAATTCTTTATCATTTATCACTTATTCCTTATTCTTAAAATATTATGATTAGCAAAGATAAAGCCTTAGGTCTATTAAAAAAATACATAAAGACCGAAAATACAGTAAAGCATATGCTGGCTACAGAGGCTATTATGCGAGCGCTGGCTCAGTGCTTTGAGCCAGACAAGGAAGAAGAGTGGGCTTTGGCCGGTTTACTGCACGATATTGATTATGAAACAATTCCCCAGGATACAAAAGCAGGCCACGGCAAGGTATCGGTCGAGATATTACAAAGAGAAAAAGCAGACTTGCCGCAGTCGGTTTTGGATACCATTCACGCTCACTGTTTTAATCTCTATCCGGAGTTCGAGCCAAAAAATAAAATGGAGTGGTCGCTTTTTATTTGTGACAGTTTGACTGGCCTTATTACGGCTGTTGCCTTGGTTCGTCCCAGCAAAAAAATTGCCGAAGTAAAGTTAAAAAGTATCCGTAAAAAATTCAAACAGCCTAGTTTTGCCGCCGGCACCAGACGCGATGAAATAGCCATGTGTGAGGAAAAACTAAATATTTCCCTGGACAAATTTATCCTATTGTCATTAACTGCTATGCAGGGTATTTCAACAGAGTTGGGATTGTAGCCTGCAGGCAGCACCTCGGGGGCGATAGAATTGTCTCCCCCCGAGGTGAAGATGAAAAAATAGTCTTAAATATATGAGTAAAACTATTATCGGTGCTTTGGGTGTAGTTGAAAAAGACGGTAAAGTGTTGCTGTCTTTGCGGAACGATCCGACTCATCCGGATTTGCACAATCGCTGGGAATTTCCCGGCGGCGGGGTAGAATGGGATGAGTATCCGCAGGAGGCCTTAATCCGCGAGATGCTGGAAGAAACCAAGATCAAGATAAAAATTGTAAGTTTAATCCCGCATGTTTTGGTCAGGTTTTTCGGTAAAGCAAACAAAGTAAAAGTAGTTTTTCTTCCATATTTGTGTAAATACATTAGCGGTACTGCCAAGTCCAGTGATCCGGAGGTGGCCCAGGTTCAGTGGGCGGATAAAAAAGATTTAAAAAAATTGAGATTAAGCCCGTTAAGTAAACAATTAATAGATCTGGTTAAAATATAGTTGACAAAAACACTCGATTGAGTTGATCTGTCAAGTAAATAAAAAAGAGCCAACACCTCGTAGGCGGTATATTCTGTACCCATGAGGTGAAGATGAAAATAGCGCCTGTGAAGCAAATAAAAAAGTGTTAAAATTAACATATGCTTAATCAAAATTTTATTCTCCAAAATATAAAACAGGTAAAAGAAGCCTGCCGGCAAAAAAATATCGATCCGAATGTAGTCGATGAATTTATAAGATATGATGGGGAGAGGAAAAAACTTCTAGCCAAAATTGAAGAGCTTCGCGCCCGCAGAAACAAACTAAATCAGGATTTAAAGATAAAGCCGGACAAAAAAACAATCGCCGAAGGTAGAAAGCTAAAAGAAGATATTTCCAAACTGGAGGATAATTTGCAGAAAACCGAAACAAAACGGCACGAGGCTTGGCTTTATATCCCCAATATCCCTTCTGCCGATACTCCCACGGGTGACAAAGAGGAAGACAAATTGATTGTCAGGCAGTGGGGGAAATTACCGGTTTTTTCCTTCAACGCCAAAGATCATTTACAGCTGGGAGAAAATCTGGGTTTGATCGATTTGCTCAGCGGAGCAAAGACAGCCGGATTCAGAGGTTATTATTTGGCCAAGGACGCGGTCTTGCTGGATCAGGCCGTTTTGCAATATGCTTTAAAAAAGCTTTACGATAAGGGTTTTACCCCTTTTATTCCTCCCACTCTTTGCAAAAAACAGTCTTTTATTAATACCGGCCATTTTCCCTGGGGCGAAAAGGAGGCCTACAAAATTCAGGACGAAAAAGGCGAAGATTTATACTTAGCCGGTACTTCCGAGGTGGGGATGATTTCCTTACTGCAGGGCCGGACTTTGAGAAAATCAAACTTACCTTTAAAATATGTTGCCCTTTCATCTTGTTTTCGTCGGGAGATAGGCAGTTATGGCAAAGATACCCGCGGTCTCTACCGCGTGCATGAGTTTAAAAAAGTCGAGCAGCTTATTTTTTGCCAGGCGGACAGTAACGAGTCAGACTCATTTTTCGAGGAGTTAGTTAAAAATGCCGAAGAAATATTGCAGGATTTAGAGCTTCCATACCGGGTTTGCCAGATGCCATCAGGAGACATGGGTGAACCTCAGTACAAAAAATACGATATCGAGACCTGGATGCCGTCGCGCAACAGCTACGGCGAGACTATGTCTTGTTCGCAGATGCTGGATTTTCAGGCCAGACGGGCAAATATAAAATACAAAGACGAAAAAGGCGAGAAGCGTTTTGTCTACACCCTAAATAATACTGCCGTTGCCAGTCCCCGTATTTTAATTGCACTGCTTGAGGTGTATCAGCAGAAAGACGGCAGTATTAAGATTCCCAAGCGCTTACAGCCTTTTATGGGCAAAGACAAAATAGCAAAACCTATTTTTTAAGCAGGAAACTTGAATTAGTATATTGTCCTATTGCTTTATTGCTACATTGTTAAGAATAAATAACGCACCCCGTGGGTGTTCCGGTTAAAATCGAAAAATCCTACGAGGTGGAGATAAAACAGTCTTTTAGAAGGGGAACCAACAAGTTATAGATAAACTAATTTGAAATAGTGTAATGTCATCCTTTATCCCGATCACATCGGGATAAAGGATCTAGAATCTGAAGGATTTGTAAAGCATTTGATATTTTCCACGCTTTGCTAGATTCCTCTCTGACCAAGGCGGATCGGAATGACAAAAAAAGACTTAAATGAAATTAGTTTATTTATAGCAGTATATTAGTATGCCTCTTTTTAGTAAATCCATCACCATTAATTCTTTTTTTTCCGGTCCTATCAAAGTGTCTTTTTTCTTTGGTGCTCCGAGGATGGAAATAGGCGGTTTATTGCAATCAGGCAGTATTATCCGACAAATTTGGCAAAAGGCAGTTTGGCAGTTCCAGCAGGGTCAGTCCTTGCTAGCAAGGACTGACCCTGCTGGGGTGTTAATTCTTGGTCTTGGCGCCGGTACTTCAGCCGAACTTTTTGCCAAAACCTGGCCACAAGCTGAAATTATCGGTGTGGAGATCGACCCGCAAATTATCAAAATAGGCCGGAAATATTTTAAGCTCAAAGAGTTGGAAACAAAGAAAAGACTAAAAATAATACCAGCCGATGCTTTTAAAACAATAGAAAAACTTTTAAAAGAAAAACAAAAGTTTGATCTTATCGCGGTAGATCTTTATCAGGGCAATAAAATGGTTCAAAAAGCCTGGGAAGACCCATTTTTAATAAATCTAAAAGATATAACAGCCAAAAACGGGGCTATTGTTTTTAACCATATTTTTTGGGACGAGCACAAAAAAGAAGCAGAGCTTTTTATAAAAAAAGCGGAAAAATATTTTACCAAAGTCAAGCTCTCCCGAGTCCTGGCAAATTTACTCGTTATAACCAAAAATTAACTGTTGTTATATATTTATGTTAAAATATAGGCATCTTAGAAGCAGAGGGATACATTCTGTCTCAGAGATCTGTTGCTCAGATTTCCAATGTTAAAGATATATTCGATGCTGGTACAGATAAATTAATAAATGATTTTTTAGGACAAGGTTTACCTTTAAATTTGGCCAATCAGCTTGGCAAATGTCAAAGAGTTAGAGATCGAGGCAAAGCAAGGATAATTATTAGAAAAGCTGCCAGTATTTATCTTGAACGTGCGGAAGTTGGTTGGTCAAAAGAGACAATTGATAAAGCGCAAGAGGTTGAATTGCTAAGGATGTTCCATTCATCGAGGAGAAAAACAAAAAGGAGAAAAAAGAGCGGAGAGAGAAAATAAATCTAAATACATAGTTTAACTATCTTGATTTTGTGGAATTGTTTTTTCCCAAGAAAAGTTATTTTTTGAATTTTAAAAGCAGGGTCAAGGGGTTATAAATCCCAAAGTGTCTTTACAAATAAAGCAGAGTAATTCCAATAATCCCAAGTATTGTTCCAGCGATTTTTTGCTTTAGTTTAGCTTTTTCTTTTAAGACAAAAATACCGATTATTACAGGCGTGATAAAAGCTAGTCCCTTGTAGGCCGGCATAGTTTGGGAGACATTGCTTTTTTGCAAAACAAACAGAACTATTGCAAAAGACAGCGTGCTAAAGAGAGATGTAATAAAAAGGGGAAGCGGATGGTTTTTGACTAGCTCCAGTGTACTTCTTGCGGTATTTTTGTTGGGGATAAACACAAGTCCTACAAGTAGATTATTGACAAAAACATAGCTTAAAGGTGAGAAGTCATTAAGGATAATTTTGTCCAGTACGGTTGCTATTGTTCCGGTGATGGCCATGAGCAAAGCATAGACGGTTCCCGCAGAAAGTTTTAGTTTTTTATTAAAAGTGATTATTAAACTACTCAGAAAAATCAAAGCCAGCCCAATATAGGCATTAAAAGAATATTGCTCTTTAAGCAAAACTATTCCCAGCAAGGCGACAAACACTATATTTAATCGGTATATTATGCTTACTTCTGAGACGTCTGCTGTTTTATAAGCCTTAAAGCTAAAATAAGTGCTAAAAGCAAAAGCGGTTGTAGAAATCAGTATAAGTAGCCAGTAGTAGAGTGAATGGGAGACATAAAAACGGAAAAACAGCAAAGGTATAGAAAGCAAGGCATTTAACAGCATGATAGCGCTGGTATAGGAGGCAGATCCAAAGCCCTTTCCGGCCAGTTTTTTATTGACTACTTGTGACAAGCCGGAAAGCAGTCCGGAAAAGGATAGCAATAATAAGTTAAGAATCATTGTTTTGATTATATTATAAAGTCACTAAGATTTTCTAAATTGAATCGCAACACCCTGTTGTAAAATATAGTCTGATAAAAATTCTTCTGCCTCAGTTTTATGGATCCAAAAAAATCTCTTATAAAATTAAATAAAGTGTCAAAGTCTTATCAAACCCTTATCAAACCGAAGCTGGGCAGTTTACGGCGCTCAAAAATATCAGTCTAAATGCTAACAGCGGCGAGTTTGTAGCCGTCATCGGCAAGTCCGGCAGCGGCAAATCCCATTATAAATATGATGAGTGGCATAGACAGACCCACCAGCGGCGAAGTGGTGATAAACGGCACCCCTATCCACAAACTAAAATGATGCTATGAAAAAAGTATAACCTTTCAAAGGCTTGTACAATAAGATAA
>CAYNBK010000011.1:0-13202 GCA_964395485.1 uncultured Pseudomonadales bacterium | reverse complement strand
TTTTATATATGTTGTACGCAAAAAAAGTTTTCCAGCATTTTCAGAACCCAAAAAATATGGGAGAAATAAAAAACCCCGATGCTATGGCTCAAGTGGGCAATCCGGTTTGCGGGGATATAATGAAAATATATCTGAAGATACAAAAAACAAAAAACAAAAAACAAAAAACAACAGAATATATAAAAGATATAAAGTTTCAGACTTTGGGGTGTGCGGCCGCTATTGCCACTTCATCCATAGCAACAGAAATGGTAAAAGGAAAATCTTTGACAGCGGCAAAGAAACTGAGTAAAAGCGATATTGTTAAAAAGCTTGGCGGTCTTCCGCCAAATAAACTACATTGTTCGCTTTTGGCTGTGGAGGCATTGCAAAAGGCAATAGAGGAATATGAAAATAAAAACAATAGACGAAAAAATAAGCATAAATAAACTTTTGGATATTTTACCGGAAGCAGGACAGCTTTTGATAGAAAAATACGGTATTTTTTGTGTGGGTTGTCCCATGGCTCAGGCTGAAACATTGGGCCAAGGAGCAAAAAGCCACGGTTTGGGTAAAAAAGAAAGAGAAAAAATGCTGGTGGAGTTAAATAAAATCTTTTTGCTTCATAAAAAATCTAAGTCATAGTATTTCTTACTATATAAAACCCTGCTTTATTTTTAATTACCTCTTGACAAGCCTGTCACCCCATATTAGTATGGGATTATCAGGCGTACGAGCCTGTAAAAATCCATACAAAAAGGAGGTGATAGTAAATGGCCTATTCATATACAAATAAAAAAGGTGATACTTATTATCTACATTTTAAAGATGTAGTTTTGCGCGGTGGTCGTAAACAGAGAATTTATTTCTTTGCCCGCGATGTCAGAAGCGATTCTTTAGACAGCGTACCTGCCGGTTATAAAGTCGTTGAAACAGAACGCACTGGCATGCCAGTTCTTAAGAAGGCTTAATATTTTAAGATTTTTTTATACCCCGCCTCTAACAAGAGGCGGGGTTTTTGCTTGACTTTTTGGGGAGAAAATGGATAATGATTAATCAAATACTTTCTGCCCAGAAAGTGAAAAGGTTTATGAAGATACAAAATTTTCCAAAAAAAGCATTTGTTATTGCTGGGGCGGGGTTGATTTTGATTGCTTTATGGTTTTCTGCCAGGAGCACCGGTAATCAAAATATAGTTGAGGAGTCGCAGAATACCTTGGTACAGCAGACACCGATGAGTCAAATGGAGAACGATGACAACGCTATGTCCCCGGCCCAACAGGAAGCCGCCAGGCAAACCATAAACCAGGCTCTACAAGATCCAGATACTAAAACAAGCGAACTTAAAGATGTCAGCGGCGGAAGGGCCGGTGGAACTGCTTTTCGTCTTTATAATACTAGATTTTATTTAAAACTGGACCTTGTTTCTTTAATACTGCCGGAAAAGGGTTTTTACTACGAGGGTTGGTTGGTAAATCCGGCTGGTAATTATTTTTCTATTGGAGCTGTTGTTCCCCAGGCCGAAGGCGGAGTGCTTTACTACCAAAGCGATGAAGATAAGAGTGGCTATACCAAGATAGTAGTTAGCTTGGAGCCGGAGAATAATGTTCCTGCACCGGCCGAACATATTTTAGAGGGGGAGTTTTAATCATTTAAGATGCTTTCGCTTTTGCCAGCTCGCTGTTTTTTTGTTAAGATGTTGTTATGTTTATCCGCAATATAGGTTTTTTTGGTTATTCGGAAGCAAAAGAAAACTCCAGGCTTTATAAAGAGGCTTTTGAGATAGCCCGTTTGCTTTCGAAAGAAGGTTATACGATTGTTAATGGCGGCGGACCAGGCGTGATGTATGCCTCGACTAAAGGAGCAGAAGCAGCCGGCGGCGACACGATTTCAGTCACTTTTAACCCCCAGGATGCACCCGGATTTGAAGGCAGGTATTTAAAAAATACTACCGATAAAGAAATAAAAACATCCAATTATGTTGAACGCATGTTTAAATTGTTTGAACATGCAGATACCTATATTATTTTCCAAGGAGGTACCGGAACTTTGTCAGAATTTGCCACTACCTGGTGTTTAGCCAGGCTTTATTATGGTTATCATAAGCCCTTTGTATTGTATGGTGCCTTTTGGAAAAAAATTTTGACATGTCTTGAGCAAAACTTGATACTTCGCGGCACCGAAGATAAAGTTTACAGGATAGCTACCACTCCCAAGGCAGTTTTACGCTATATGGCAGAGTTTGAAAAAGAGTTTGCCCGAAGACTGGGGCGGGTTTATTTTGAAAAAAGAAAATAAATATGCCAAAAAATTTGTACTTTGCGGCAGATCACGGCGGTTTAAAACTTAAAAACCACCTTATTAATAATTTTTCCACTTCCTTTATTAAGGTGGATTTGGGCCCATATAAATTGGACCAGCTAGATGATTATCCTGTTTATGCTTTTCGTTTGACAGATAAGATACTCAAAGATAAGAATGCTTTTGGAGTTCTTATTTGCTGGAGCGGAATTGGTATGTCAATTGCGGCCAATAAAGTGAGAGGGATTAGGGCGGCTTTATGTACTTATGCCAAGCAAGCGGAAATGGCCAGAGCGCACAACAATGCCAATGTTTTGGTTTTGGGCGCGGACTTTTCAGATACGAAAAAGGCGGTACATTTGTTAAAAATATTTTTAAAAACAGATTTTTCTAAAGATAAAAGACATCACCGCAGAGTAAGGCAAATTTGCAAAAAGGAGTCTTTATGACAAAAATAGCTATTAACGGCTTTGGCCGTATCGGCCGCCTGACAGCCAGAATTATTTTGGACAAGCATAAAGATAAACTTGACCTGGTGGCAATAAACACCTCCGGGAATATGGATGCCAAGGGTTGGGCAAATTTGTTTACCCATGATTCTATATATAGAGATTTTGCCAAAGATATAAAGGTAGATGGAGATAGTTTTGTTTGTGAGGGCAAAAAAATTAAAATAAGCGGCGAAAGGGATCCGGAAAAAATCCCCTGGCAAGACACAGAGCCGGATTTAGTATTGGAATGCACCGGCGTTTTCCGCAAAGAAAAAGATGTCAGGAAAATATTGAAGGGTACTGTGAAAAAAATCGTCATGTCTGCCCCGGCCAAAGAAGGTAATATTCCTATGTTTGTGCTGGGAGTAAATGATAAAGAATACAAGGGTGAAGAAATAATTTCCTGCGCGTCATGTACTACCAACTGTGTGGCGCCACTGATGTTTGTATTGGAAAGCAAGATAGGTATAAAAAAAGCCATGTTAAATACAGTACATGCCTACACTTCTGACCAAAGTTTGCTGGATGGTTCACATAAAGATTGGCGAAGGGCTAGAGCGGCGGCAATTAACATTATTCCCACATCTACCGGCGCGGCTAAAGCTACCGGGCAGATTATTAAAGAATTGGAAAATCTTTTTGATGGTTTGGCAGTACGGGTGCCGGTTGCAAGCGGGTCGCTGGCAGACATTGTTTTTGTTAGTAAAAAGAAAACTGACGAACAAGAGATCAATAGCGTGTTAGAACAAGCCAGTCAAACATATTTAAAGGATATTTTAAAGTTTAATCGAGATGAGTTGGTATCCTCTGACGTTATTGGCTCAAATTATTCATCTGTTTTAGACAGTAAACTTACCAGGGTGATAGATGGAGATTTAGTGCGGGTAGTTTCCTGGTATGATAATGAATGGGGCTATACCAATCGCCTGGTAGAACTGGCAATTATTATAAGCGGTTTTAAGCAGGTAAGATGATAATTCCGGCTATTCTTGAAAAGAGCACTCAGACTGTCAAAAATAAGCTTCAGTTGCTTTCCACCTTGACGGATTATGTACAAATAGATATTCTTAAAAATTGGCCCAAGGCGGAAGATACTTTGGCAGTTTCGGATTTATCTTTTTTGAAAAAAACTAAGTATAAGTTTGAATTGCACTTGATGGTAAAG
Organism: uncultured Pseudomonadales bacterium; assembly: GCA_964395485.1. Taxonomy (GTDB): domain Bacteria; phylum Patescibacteriota; class Microgenomatia; order UBA1400; family CAYNBK01; genus CAYNBK01. The sequence goes on along the minus strand of CAYNBK010000011.1, from coordinate 9,266 downwards.
CGTCCTATTTTACAGCTTTCTGTCTGTCAAAAAATGGGGGCGAGTTTGGTTTATGGCCAAATAGAAAATATGGACAGCCAGCAGGATTTTGTTAAAAACTGTCATAAAAACAATTTGAAGGCTGGCCTTGCTTTGGATCTGCCAAGCTTTTTAAATAAACTTGATAAACAGGCGGTTATGAGAAGCGATGCAATACTTATTATGGCAGTGGAAGCGGGCAGTCAGGGTAAAAGTTTTAACAAAAAAGTGTTGGGTAAGCTAAAAAGACTGGTGAGAATAAAAAAGGATTATGCCAGGGACTTTAGTATAAGCATAGACGGAGGGATAAATAAGCAAAATGCCAAACACTGTATAAGCAGTGGAGCAGATAATTTATGTATAGGCAGTAGTCTTCTAAATGCAAGCGATATAAATACCGCGTGGAACGATTTTAACAATCTATAATTTTATTTATATGTTTTTCCGGCCGAAAAATAAAACAGCTTTTCCAAAAAATAAAGGGAGAAGAGTACATAATCAAGCAGACAAAGGCAGCAGGTTGAGTATTATTGTTATTCTTATATTAACGGTTCTTCTGCCTGCATATTTTTGGTTTAAAAATAATTTGGCGGCTTTTTTTCAGAGTTTAAACCAGGGAAAGGAATACCATATAATAAATCCGCTTTCGGAAGAAAAACCAATAACTGATTTTTTCCCTAAGTTAAAAGTGGGTTCTGTGACAGAGCTGGAAAATTTATTTAAAAATGAACTGAAAGATGTGCAAGGACGCTGGGGTCTTTATTTCCAGGATTTGGAAACAGGTAAAGAGATAAATTATCAATCCCGGGAGGTTTTTCAGGCGGCATCGGTAGTAAAAATAATTCCCATGGTTTTGTACTATAAAATGGCAGACGAGGGTAAACGGTCTTTAAACGATATTTATGTATTAAAAAATGATGATATCCAGGCCTATGGGACAGGTAGTATGCAATACCAGGAGCCGGGTAAAAAATATACTTATGAAGATATTTTACAATTGGCGGGGAAGCAGTCTGATAACACAGCCGAATATATTTTGAAAAAAAACCTGGGAGAAGATCAATTAGCAGGTTTTATGACTGAAAACGGCCTTCTGCAAAGCAATTTGGACAATGTGGAAAGCATGCCTTGTGAGATAGGCCAGTTTTTTGCCAAGATTTATCGGGATGAAGTATTGAATTTAAAGTTTAAAAATAAGTTTTACGATAATTTAACCGATACCTTGTTTGAAGATCGCATCCCCCGTGGCGTACCTTCTGGGATAAGGGTAGTTCACAAAATCGGGAACGGGATGAATAGGTCGTATAATGATTGCGGTTTGGTTTTTTCCAGCCATCCTTTTGTTTTTTGCGTGATGGACGAAGAAGCCAGCGAGAGCGAAGCTTTAAGTTTGATTCCCAAACTGGCAAGGACGGCATACGAATGGAGCATTAAGGGAGATTAATATGAACGAGAAACTGTTTATTAGTTGGCGGTGGATATACCCTGCAAAATTTGGTCTTGCTGTTGTTTTTGCATTTCCTCCTGCAGGGCTTGGATTTGTTGGGAGCTGCAATGATATTTTGGTTCTGTTCCAGACAAAAAGTATTCTTTTTTGCCACTGCAAGCGTCGCAAGCCAAAAGGCCATTAATGGGGCATATTTCTATTTCTTTAATATTACCCGGCAGGGGGAAATCCTTCTTTGCTTTGTTTTGAAAAAGCTCTGTCATAATGTTGTGCCAAATAGGAGTGGCGCCGGTAATTCCCGAAGCGACTGCACTCATGGGCTGGTTGTCGTTATTTCCTACCCAAACCGCCACCAGGTAATCGGCGGAGTAACCAATGCACCAATTATCTCTTTTATCATTGGTAGTACCTGTTTTTACTGCAACTGTTTGTTTGTCTATATTTAAAAGAGAGTTTGGACCAAAGGCCGGAGTTCGCGCCTGGTTATCCGAAAGAATACTGCTGATAATATAGGCGACTCCAGGGTTGACTATTTGTGCTTGTTCGCATTTTTGAACAGGATTTTTTTCTTTGGCTTCACAGGCCAATATGCTTTGTTTTTGAACAAATCCATCATAACAGTTATTTTCCAGCAAAGTTTTCCGGTTCTGATCCTTGACTGCTAAAACCGGAAAGAGAGTTAGGTCTTTTCCTTGATTGGCGATGATGGCATAGGCTTTGGCCAGCTCAATCATTTTTACATCTCCGCCTCCCAAGGTTAATGAGAGACCGTAGCGACTTTTGTCCTGCCAGGTATTAATACCCATTTTTTCACCTTGAGAAAGCATTTTGTCTACCCCGAAGGATGCCAATACTTTAACCGCCGGAACATTGAAAGAGCTGGCAAAAGCCTGCCTTAGAGTTACGTTGCCATGCCAGCGTAAATCATAGTTGATTGGTGTATAAGGGGCTTGACCGGGTATTTGGTAGGAAATGGGCGTGTCGGATATTATCGAGGCGGCAGTATAGCCGTTTTCTAAAGCATAAGTATAATTAATAAGTTTAATTGTTGATCCCGGCTGTCTCAGCTGGAGAGCGACATTAACATTACCGTCAACACTTTGATTAAAATAGTCTTTTGAACCTACCATAGCCAGTATTTCTCCTGTATGTGGATTTAAAACCAATACCGCACCGTTGTTTACATTCATATTTTTTAGTTTTTCGAGCTCTTCTTTTAGTGCTTTTTCAGCCATATATTGGATATCAAGATCTAAAGAAGAGATAACATTTAAACCGCCTTGTTCTACTTCGAGCACACCAAAATTGTCTGTCAGCCAATCCTTAAGATACATAACAAAATGGGGCGCCTGAATACTATTTCTTAATGGAGCCAAATATATTTTTTCGGATTTGGCTTTTTCTGCCTCAAAAGGGGTGATGTAATTATTTTCAACCATGCGGCGGAGGACCTCGTGCTGGCGGACTATGCTAAGCTCGGGATTGGAGCCAAAAGGAGAATATTTAGATGGTGCAGCCGGAAGGCCGGTCAGTAAAGCAGCCTCGGCTAAACTCAGATCTTCGACATTTTTGTCAAAATATGTTTGGGCCGCTTCCTGAACGCCATAAGCGGTGCCGCCGTAAGGGACTGTGTTTAGATACATTTCAAGTATTTCGTTTTTGCTGAATATTAGTTCTGCCTGAAATGCCAAAACCAGCTCTTTTAGCTTGCGTTTGATCGTTTTTTCCGGTGTAAGAAGGGTATTTTTGATAAGTTGCTGGGTGATAGTAGAACCGCCTTCCATTTGCTGGTTGAGGAGGTTTCTTTTCAGCGCACGGATAATCCCTTCAATGGAAAAACCGTTGTGTTCGAAAAACTTTTTATCCTCGACAGCGACGGTGGCATTGATCAGATATGGCGGAATTTTATCGAGTGTAACCAGACTGCGGTTTTGGTCGCGGTATATTTTGTAAAGCAACTGTCCACTGCGATCATAGAGTTTGGTGGTAAGGGGCGGGGTTTGGCTAAGGAGCTTATTGGGATCGGGTAGATCTTTGACGATCCAAATATAAAAAACTCCGGCAGCGCCGATAATTATTGTTAGGACAAAAAAAGAAATAGCTATTTTACGGCCCAGATGGTTTATTTTAATTTTTGGGATTAGGGCTTTTTTTGCTTTTTTCTTTTTTGCTTTTTTGGGTTTTGATTTATGCAATAATTTAAGTTTGATTTGGGGCCTTGGAATTTTTTGTCAGAAGTGTAAAGTTTTTACAGCTATTGTTTTGGAAGATTTTGTTATAAATAAAAATAGCTTTATAAACAGGATAAAAGGCAAATAAGTAAGACGGCCTATAGATTGGAGAAAGAGGATAATATATAAAAAAAGATTAGTCTTTTTATTGGAGATAGGAAGAGTTCCTGCCCTTTTTTTCATAGCTTATTTTAACATGAATATAAGATTATGAAATAGGAGCTTTATCGGGACCATTGTGTGTTTTGTATAGTGCTTTGGATTTTTTTATTTAGCAATGACAGGTCGATAATAGTTGCTTTTTCACCTTCGTGGTTGCAGTCTATGCAATAATCAGTTACCAGTCCGTCTGATGCGACGATATGTTCCTGCAGTTCCAGATTGTCGGTTTTACCTGGTTCTGGCGGCCGGCCGGTATCTTTATCGATCCAAATTTGTTTTTTTTCAATTCGTCCGTTTTTACTGCTTTTTTGCGTTCCTTCAACAAAGAATTCGTTCCGGCCGGCGCAGTCAGACTCTGGATTGTTTGGGTCTGTTTTTGCCCACGTACATACCGACCTGCCGACAATAGTCTCTGGTTTTTTCGGCCATTGGTCCGGTTGGTCTTTAAGTACGCGCGAGATAATATCGTTCCAAATGGGAGCGGCGCCGGTAACGCCGGAAACGAGATATGGATTCATTGGGGTATTGTCGTTGTTCCCAACCCATGTGACAGCAAGATAAGATGGAGTATAACCGATAGTCCAGTTGTCTCGCAGATCGTCTGTGGTGCCGGTTTTGACTGAAACCGCATGATCGGAAACTACCAAAGAGGAATTGAATCCAAAAGCGCCTACTCTGGCATTGTTATCCAGTAATATATGAGAGATAAGATAAGCAACTTCTTCCGGCAGGACTTTTTCTCCCACTGGAGGGTTATTGTCAAAATCGTGTTCTTCTAAAACTTCACCTTTATAGTTGCTGACTTTTAAAATAGGATTTAAGGAAATTTTATAACCGCTGTTGGCAAAAACACCGAAAGCTACGGCCATGTCTGCCATTTTTACTTCTCCTCCGCCCAGAGTGAGGGATAAGCCATAATGCGAAGGATCGTTCCAAGTACTTATGCCCATTGCCGAAGCAGTTGCCATCATGTTTTCTACACCATTTAATGCCAGCATTTTAACCGCGGGAATGTTGTATGAATTTCCCAGGGCAAAGCGCATTTGGGCAGGGCCGTGAAAAGAACCGTCATAGTTTTTGGGGCAATAAAGGGGTTGGCCGGGTGTTTGAAAGCAGGTAGGATAATCCAGGAAAATAGTGGCCGGAGTATATCCGTTTAATAAACCAACGGCATAGTTGATAGGTTTTATAGAAGAACCAGGCTGGCGCAGTGAAGTGGCGAGGTTGACATTGCCATCTATTTCCTGGCTGAAATAATCTTTAGAGCCGATCATGGCGAGTATTTCACCGGTTCCGGGTTTTGTCACCAGAGCGGCACCGTTGGAAACACGATAATCTTCTAGTTTATCCAGTCTGGCCGATAATGAACTTTGGGCGTCTTCCTGCAGGTTTATATCAAGCGATGTTATGACCCGCAGGCCGCCGGTATCAACAGTTTGGATGCCGTATTTTTCAACCAGCAAATCTTTAGTATAAATGACAAAATGAGGAGCTCTAATATTGGCAGAGGGAGAGGCAAAGTGCAAGTTTTCCTGCTCTGCTTGTTTCAGTTCGTCGCTGCTTATATATTTTTCTTCCAGCATGCGTTTGAGCACTTGTTTTTGTCTTTCTTTTGCCTGTTCGGGATGAGTACCAAAAGGAGAATATTTGCTGGGAGCTTGGGGCAAACCTGCAAGCAGGGCTGATTCTGCCAAATCAAGGTCTTTGGCAGATTTATTAAAATACTTTTGTGCAGCCTGTTCTATCCCATAAGCGGTTCCGCCGTAGGGAATATGAATAAGGTACATTTCCAATATTTCGTCTTTGCTATAGGCAAGCTCAGTGATAAAAGTGAGCAGGGCTTCCCTCAATTTCCGCTGAATAGTCCTTTCGGGGGTTAGCAGGGCAGTTTTGATAAGCTGCTGGGTAATGGTGGAGCCGCCTTGCAGATTTTTTTTGAAAATGGTATTGATAATGGCTCGGCTTATTCCTTCCCAGTCAAAACCAAGATGGTGATAAAAATTTTTATCCTCAATAGCGATGGTGGCTTTTGTTATATAGGGCGGGATATCTTCAAATTTTATTGGGGTGCGGTTTTTATCGGCATATATTTCATACAAAAGAATACCGTTTCGGTCAAAAATTTGCGTAGAGACGGGAAATTGCCCGGCAGACAGCTTGGAAGAAGAAGGCAAATCCTTGATGATATAAAAGTAAAAAGCCGTCAGAAAAAAAACCAGTAAAGCCAAAACGACAATAGTTCTTATTCTGATATTTTTCAGCTTTTTTTTTAGATCAGCTTTTATTTTTGACATATGATTTCTGGTGGAATATCGGCGATAAATCTTGATATTGTATTATACATGCTTGTGCCGAAATATAAACGCTTGCGGCAGTAAGTGAGAAAGAGTTTATGTTTGGTTCTGGTTATGCCAACATAGCAAAGCCGACGCTCTTCTTCCAGCTCGTTTTTTTCAAGAATAGAGCGGGAGTGTGGAAATAAACCTTCTTCCATGCCTATCATAAAAACAGTATCAAACTCTAAACCCTTGGCGGAATGAAGCGTCATAAGGACGACGGTATCTTTGCCGGAATTGTTTTGCCTGCCAGAGATATATTCTTCATCCAATGCCAGGTTTTGCAAAAAGTCGTCTAAAAGAGGAAATTCTACTGCTGCCGAGCGTAGTTCTTTGATATTTTCCAGTCTTGAGAGATCCTGCGGGTCTTTGCTGTTGTATTTTTCTAAATAAGCCGTAGCCTGCAGTATTTGGTTCAAAAGCTCAACAGTCGGGACATTTTCTTTATTTGCTTTTTCAAGCCAATCAAAAAATTTCTGCATTTTTCTTTTGCCGATTTTTTCTACTCTTTTTCTGGCCATTCCGTCTTGCGGATTAGCCAGCAGCCGTAAGTAAGCCAGACAGTCTTTGACTTCGGCCCGGTCGTAGAAGCGGGTTCCGCCGACCAGAGTATAGTTGATATTATCGCGCATAAAGGCTTCTTCCAGGTTTCTTGATTGGGCATTGGTGCGGTAAAGGACAGCAAAACTTGAGAGGGTTCTTCTGGGGTTTTGCATGATTTCTTCGTTGATTTTGTCCACAATAAATTGAGCCTCCTTTTTTTCATTTAAAGCAGAGAACAACTCTATCATTTCGCCCTGTTGTTTGTCGGTCCAAAGTTTTAATACTGGGTGGCTGGTATTTTTTTTTATTACGGCAAAAGCGGCGGTCAGGATGTTTTTGGGTGAGCGGTAGTTTTGTTCAAGGTGGTAAGTTTTCAGTCCGGGAAAATCTTTTTGTAGTTTTAGGACATTGCGATAATCTGCCCCCCTCCAGGAGTAAATAGATTGGGAGCAATCACCCACCACAAAGAGACTTTGCCAATATGAAGAAAGAAGTTTGCTTAAGATATATTGAGCCTGGTTGGTGTCTTGATATTCATCGACCAGCAGGTGTTGGTAGCGCTTTTTGTATTTATCAAGAACGGAGGGAAAGTTTTTTAATAGGTAAACGCTTTTTAAAAGCAGATCGTCAAAATCAAGAGCGTTATATTCTGTCAGCAGGCGCTGGTAATATACATAAACCCGACTGACAGTTTTTTGGAAATAGCCGCGCGCGTATTGAGGGTATTCCAGATGGGAAATTAGCTCATTTTTTGCCTGAGAGATTGTATTTAAGATAGAGTTTGGAGGGTTTTGTTTTTCGGAAAGACCGAGCTTTTTAAGAGCTTCCCGTACGGTATTCAGCTGGTCTTTGCTGTCGTAGATAATATAGTTTGGCTGAATTTTGAGAAGTTTGGCTTCCTGTCGGAGTATGCGGGCGCACCAGGAATGGAAAGTTGAAGCCGCAGGAAGAGAACCGGGCCTATGCGCCAAAAGCAGATTTATCCTATTTTTTATTTCATCGGCCGCTTTATTGGTAAAAGTAACTATAAGGATGCGCTGGGGATCAATATTTTTTTCACCGATAAGGTAAGCCGCCCGATAACTGAGAGTTCTGGTTTTGCCGCTGCCGGCGCCGGCAAAGACCAAAGCCGGACCCTGACTGTGCAATACGGCTTCTTTTTGATCTTTATTTAAATCTTCAAGTAGTTTGTAGGGCATGTTAGAATAGTTTGTGAGTTTTAACATAGAAAGTATAATCAGTACACTTGCAAAAATAAAGTTTAAAAAACTGTTTCAGTTTTTTACCCTTTCGGTTTTTAGTTTTTTTACCGTATTTTTTTTGGTGCTGTTTTTTTTCCTGTGGCGCGTTTTCGGGTCTGATTTGCTAAAATTGCCGGGAATGGTGCGTTTGTTTTTTTCCGGAGCGGAAAATTATCTTAACCCCAATTCAGGCAGGGTAAATTTTTTACTGCTTGGTACTGCCGGAGAGAAACACGCCGGCGCCGACCTGACGGATACGATGATATTTCTTTCCATAGATAAAAAGAGCGCTGATACCATGCTTATTTCTATCCCGAGAGATATTTGGGTAGCGAGCCTGGAAACAAAGATAAATGCAGTTTATCACTATGCCGCCGTGGATAGCAAGGAGACTGGTTTCATGGCTTTGCAAAATGTTTTTCAGGATTTATTTGGGCAAAAATTGGACTATTTTATTATGCTTGATTTTAATACTTTTTCCAGCTTGATCGATATTGTTGGAGGGGTGGATGTACTGGTAGAAAGGCCGTTTGATGACTATCAATATCCTATTACCGGCAAGGAAAATGATGACTGCGGCGGCGATCCGGATTTTGCCTGCCGCTATGAGTATTTGCATTTTGACCGCGGCTGGCAGCAGATGGATGGAGAGCTGGCTCTAAAATATGTCCGTTCTCGTTATGCCGAGGGAGAAGAAGGGACAGATTTTGCCCGTTCGCTAAGACAGCAAAAAGTAATGATGGCTTTAAAAAACCGCCTGCTCTCGTTTGATATTTTAAGTTCGGCCGGCAAGCGGAAAGAAGTATATGAGTTTTTAAAAACAAATATTATAATTTATCCGCAGATGAGCCTGATTGAGCAAGCAGGCGCAGGCAGGCTAATGACACGTTTTTTCCTCCACCAAAATAGTTTCCGTACTTTAAGTTTGGAAATAGGAGAAGATGATAATCCTGGTTTTTTAAGCTCTCCGCCGGTGGAAAAATACGGCCAATGGGCGCTAGAACCGGCCGACGGCAGTTGGGCAAAAATAAGAGAGTTTATCGAAGTAAAAATAAACGGGGAGTATTAAAACAAGTTCTAGTCCCATACGGGGAACCATGTTAAATATTTTCATTTTACTCAAGAAAAAACATCTTCAAGTGATAACCCCAATGTGGACATAGAACCATTTGTTTAATAAAATAGTGAAATGAGGGGTGGGGTAAAGTAAGTTTTAAACAGAATATAAAAAAATCTCCTGACTTGCGCATTTCAGTGACCCTTAATAATCTTTAATATTTTTTTGACT